>NZ_JBXUGI010000005.1:0-278106 GCF_057180465.1 Chryseobacterium sp. HNCC26DJ238 | reverse complement strand
TACTACCGTATATATTCCGGCTGCAAGACCGGTTCGGTCTTCTGTCGTGATTCCACCACCCCAATTGAAAGTGTAAGGTGCCGTTCCTCCCGCTGGTGTTAAATTGATCGCTCCGGTAGAACCTCCGTTACATGCTATATTCGTTACTACAGTCGTTCCACTCACTGCAGACGCTGGTTGGGTTACCGTAGCATTTACCGTCGCGGTACATCCGTTTGCATCGGTGATGATTACCGTATATGTTCCCGCTGCAAGACCGGTTCGGTCTTCCGTGGTCACACCACCACCCCAGTTGAAAGTGTAAGGTGCCGTTCCACCGGCTGGCGTTAAATTGATGGCTCCGGTAGAAGCTCCGTTACATGCTATATTCGTTACTACCGTGCTTCCGCTAACTGCAGAAGCCGGTTGATTAATGGTGAAGGCTCTCGTGGTCTGGCATCCTGAATTATCCGTTACCGTTACGGTATAGGTTCCTTCCGAAAGGCCGGTAGCCGTTGCCGCCGTGCCGCCTGCAGGTGACCACGAATAGGTATAAGGTGCGACGCCTCCTGAAGGTACAACCGTAGCCGAACCGTTGGAGCCTCCATTACAGGATACGTCAGTTTTGCTTCCCGCTGTACTGATGTTGGTCACCGTTAGTGTGGCAGCATTGGAAGTAGCGGACCCGGAACCAGTTGCCACAGCACGGTACTGATAACCGTTCATTGCTGCAGTGGCCCCGGTAATGGTCAATGTATTGGTCATCACTCCTGAATAAGGATCGGTATTGGTTAAAGCGATAAATCCGCTTCCTGTATTTTGATACCATTGATAGGAAGTCGCTCCGGAAGCACTGACCGTAAATGTCGTGGTACCTCCTGCACAGATCGTCCGGTTGGCAGGGTTGGCTGTGATTACAGGCGTACTTGCCAGAAAGGTGCATCCTGAATACTGCGACCCTGCTGAAATGCTAAGTATCCAACTGCTCATGGTCATGACCGCTGTTCGAATATTGGCAGCTGTTGAAGCAGGTACCCCAGTACAGTTAAACTTTCCCGATCTGGCTAATGTATTACCGGATACAGATCCTGTATAAAATGCATTGGTTCCCCCTGTAAGCCCCGGTGGCATTAAGGAAGCATTGGGACTTCCAACAGCATCAGAGTTCCACCCTGCTGTTGTAGATCCTGTTGTATAGAAATAATTGATTCCTGCAATACACGTCACATTACCACCGGTAACACTTCCGCCTCCACCCTGAAAAGCGATGACCTGATCTCCTACGGAGGATAATGACAGGCCATTGGAGGATGATCCTTCGGTAAGTGTAACAGTACCATTTAAGGTCGATACACTGGCTGCAGGATTATAGACATAAGCCGTTAAACCCGAAATGTATACCTCCGTACCGGCCGGCAGTGCGGTACTGCTGGTCCAGGTAACGGTAGATTCTGAGGCCGATGAGACCTGCCATACATTGCTTCCCTGGTAGCCCCGGTCGGTAAAGCTTATTTGTGTTGTGCTCGAAATAGGAGTGAGCAAAACAAATGAAAATACATCTACCGCAGTAGAACTGGAATCGTAGGAGGTAAACACAATCCCTCCGGGGGAGAGCGTAGTTTGCGCCTGCGCATATCCCAGCATCAACGCTCCCGCGATGACGACTGTACGCGCAAGGGTTTTGATTTTAGAATAAAAATTTTTCATTGTTAATATATTTAAGTTATAAATTCATAAACTTTTCACCTTTTCTGAGACCAAAAGCGGACAATTTATACCCGCTCATGAAACCTTCTTCCGTGTAGACGATGTCTAATCTCAGATTTGAATGATGACTGCATTTCACGATCAATCCGTTTTCCTGATCCAAGGATAATATGGTTCCGGGAGATCCTGTATGATTTTTATTGATTACAGTAGCTTCCGCTATCCGTATGTTCCACCCGTTCCATTGGGTATAAGCACCTTTATTCCAAGGATTGCAGGCTCTTACCAATGCTTCTATGGTTTCTGCATCCTGTCTTTCCCAGGAAATACAGACGTCGGATGCACCCGGCTTCGGATAATACCCTGCCTGATCTTCTTTCTGTTCTGTTCCCTCAAAATGATTTTGTAAAAGATTTAAAAGTTCATTCAGAAGATCAGCACCCAACCATGACAGACGGGTGCACAGGGAGCCATGCGTCATATCTTCAGTTACAGGAATACTTTTCTTAAGAATGACAGCTCCTTTATCAATATGCTTATTCATAGCATGCACAGTAATTCCAGATTGTCCGACGCGGCTTCTGACGACTTCAAAAACCGGATCTGCACCCCTCATTTCAGGTAAAAGCCCATAATGGAAGTTGTAAAATATACCCGGATACAGCATCAGGATTTCAGAAGAGATTTTCCACGGAAAAGTCATGCTAAAAACGGTATCGGCACCTGAAATTTTTATCATTTCTTTGATCTGATCATTACAGTTTTCCCCGGACATGATCAAAAGAGGTATTCCTGAATGTCTGGAAAGCATCGAGCAAAAATCGATGACGTCCGCATTATTACCGGGCACTCCTAAAGCACAAAGCCGGCCTGCTGCCTGCAAGGCCTGCAATGCCGGAAATGCCATCCGATTGTTACATAAGACTGCTATTTTTTGTGAATTTGTCATGATTCCAGGCAGGCATAAGCATTAAACCAGGTATTGGTCTCTATGGTTCTTATATATTCCATGTTCTTTTGCAAACCTTCGCGTTCCGCCCCGGTGACGGAAGATTCATGAATATTTTTCAGCAGACAGTTTCCGGTGTGTTCATCTTTTGAGACGGTTGCATAATAAACTTCTGCCTCAGAAAATCCGCTTTCAGGATTCATGTATACTTTTCCGCGTGGTGATTTGACAGACATTTCACCGAACTCCGTATTTTCCAGCCCGATGAACTGGGCAGCTTCCCATCCTAATAAAGAAAAAAGATTGGCCTTCCCATCTTTCATACCGTCCATTATTTTTACAAATATTTCATTTTCAGGGATTTCTATGTTTTTAGACCAGGCTATTGCCGCAGTCCATTCATATCCCGGGTAAGGTATTTTTCTCAGCCAGGTCTCGTCAGAAGTGAAGCACGTACCGTATACTTTACAATAACCATCTATCTCGCTGCTTCCGGCAAAAAAGTCTTCCGCCATATCGCCGCAAAAAGTAGCAAGTACGGCAGTTTCCTGCTTTTTCTCAAGAAATTCGACAAGCGGTTTTAATGTAAATTCCGAACGTTTTAACGGAGTAATATGGTTGAATACGACGGATCCTCCCTTTTCCTCAGCCGCAGCGGCATACAGATAAGAGGGGCGGTATCCGGCATCGTAAAAAGAGCAGGTAAATGCGAAATTTCTGAATCCGTCCTCAATGGCTTTCTGTGTTATCACCCGGGTGCATAAGCTTCCCTGAAGGGAAATAAACCACGCGTTGGAAAGTTTTTCGCTGAATGCAGGAAAATGATAGCCGCTGTCCAGAACAATCAGGGTTGTGCCTGAAGCTTCAAACAGAGGATGTATGAATTCTGCCGACAGCGGGTTCATATATCCTATGATGATATCGGTTCCGGCCAGTAAAAACTGTTCGCAATGGTCATAAATTTCCTCATTCTTTGCAGCAACCCCTATTCCTGCCGAAGCAATTTCATGATATCCTTCCAGACCCATGTGTTTGAGGGATTGTTTAAATCCGTCCATAATATCGAACGAAATAGACGGATAAATAACAGAGCGTGGTAAAAGTAAAGCTATTTTCATATAATTGATAAAATCTCCGGCAAAGTTGTTTTGCCGGAGAATAACTGAATAATATTTAAGACCTTGAAGGGAAAATTCCCATAGTACAGATGATGTAATTGATCCCCAGATAAGGCTGGCGGATATTAATCGGCTGGCTGCCTCCCGATGTACTTAAAGAAAATGCATTGGATATCGGCTTCATGGTACTGTCCGGCTGCTGGTTGGAATACAATCCTCCTAATGATGCCAGTGCATTTCCGGCCGGAGATCCTGAATTTCCTTCATCGGAAACTGTTTTTAAAGAAACGGTTTCAGATCCGGAAGTGTGCATATGCATTGGCATGTGCTGTACATCGCAGGTTACTGTTTCGGCACCCACGGCCATTCCTAATGAAAATACCTTGGTACCCGCTCCGACACCGGTTCCCATTGCCGTTCTTCCGGCAAAATTAGGCAGCATAAAGGTTGTTTTTCCATCACCACCGTAAATGGTTCCAAGCAGGGCAAAAAGTGCCTGGTTGGTATTGATCTGTAATGTCTGTCCCTGACAAAATGCCCAGTACTGAGGAGCAAAATTTCCGGCAAACATTCTTATTTCTGACATGGTTCCTTCCATAGTAATTGTTTTTTTATTAATAATTTAATGAATTAACCTCTTGACGGATATATCCCTTCAATACAGATAATGTAATTGGTTGCCAGCACAGGCTGTACAATACTGAATGGCACACTGCCTCCTACAATCGATAATGATCCCGATGTGGCTGCCGGTGCAATAGTCGTATCCGGTGCCAGGCTGGAATAAGCTCCCGATAAACCTGCCAGCACATTACCTGCCGGAGACCCGGTATTCCCTTCATCCGAAAAGCAAGGGAATGTAATGGTTGCCGCAGCAGTATGGCTGTGTGCAGGCATTTGTGCCGTAGTCATGGTAACCGTCTCGTTTCCTGCAGTCTCTCCCAAATTGATCAGAGACAGGCCTGCTCCCTGGCCTGTTCCTACAGCAGTTCTTCCGCGAAGATCCGGAACACCGAATGTAGTCTGGCCGTCACCGCCGTAATAAGTCCCTACGATTGAGTAGGCTGCGGTATATTCTGATATACTGTAAAGCGTTCCGTCACAGAATGCCCATCCTCTCGGAGCGAAATTTCCGCCGAATAATCTGATTTCTCCTATATAACCTTCCATAATGATGTCTTTAATTGTTATTTACTTTTTTAATTCAGTGCTTATGATCTTTGAGGGAAATCGCCGTAAAGACAGATGATATAGTTCATTCCAAGGGAAGGCTGAACAAAGGTTAGTGCATTGTTCCCACCTGAAGCGCCGATCTGTAAAGCAAACGGAATAGCTTTCGTATTGGAATCGGTAGCCTGGCTACTATACATCATGTCCTTGGACGCAAGTACATTATTTGCCGGAGTTCCTGAGTTTCCCTCATCCGAATAAGCCGGGATCACCACATTGCCTGATAGGCTGTGTGTATGTGCCGGAAGATTGGCCATTGTGAGCGTGACCGAGTTAGTTCCGAGCTTTGCTCCCTGCGGATAAAAAGATAAACCGGGCCCTTGTCCTACCCCTACAGCCGATCTTCCGGCCAGGTTCGGAAGTGCGAAGTTGTTAACCCCATCTCCGCCATAAGTGGTTCCTAAAAGTGAGAATAATGCCGTATTTGACCTGATGGCCAATATGCTGCCATCGCAATACTGCCAGTTTTTGGGAGCAAAGTTTGCGGCAAAAAGTCGGATTTCTCCAATTGTTCCGTCCATAATTACTTGTTTTTATAAAAGTTTAAATTTCAAATAGGTCAATATACCCTATCAAAAGATTATTGATAATGATTTATAGATAAACCCTACGGATAATATCCCGCAGGTGTTTGATGATTTAAAGTGGCAGGAAGGTTTACTGCTGATGCAGATTACTCAGCATGACAGACAGATCTGCATTTCAAAGTTTATGAAGATGGCAGAAATTGAATAGTTCTGTGGAATTTTTCATGTTAATATAGTTTTGGATAGTTAAAGTTTTTTAAATCATTAAATGATCACTACAAATATATATTTATTATTAAATAAAAAACAAACAAAATATTAAAAAGTTACAAAATTCACATAAGTTTAATATTTATTACAGAATACTTTTTTTACTTTATATATTTATATGAAGTATATCTAACTGTTGACAAAATTAATTTTTTCCAGTCACACATCATTCCGTATTTCTACTGAATTATTAACCGAATTACGATATCTTCATTTTTATAATCTGACAACTCTATAATTATTTACATCGTCAACAGGAGAGCTAAAAGAGCTGCCCAAAACATAACACCAGAAAGCAAAAGGGCGATTTACAAGCACCAAATAAAGAAGTTATATAATGCTCCTCTAAAAAATATTGACAGTGATTCTAAAGAGTTAAAACAAAAATTTCGAATGAGATATAGGTTTGTAAAAAATGAATTGGGAGAATACGATTTGGAACCAGTAAAGATGCCCGTGAAAAAACAATCTAATTATATATCTTATTTGAAAAGATGCGATAGAATTTTTAATAGAGATGAGAATAACTCATTCTTGAATCAAGTGAAAAAAAGACAGAATATTTTAAACCACGCCATTAAGAAATATCTAAATAAAAATTTTTAGCTATCAGAATAGAACATATTTTCTTTTTAAAAGCAAAAGTGGTTTGGTTGTTTACTGTAATATAGGAAAAATATAGGAGGATGAGGATTATTGGTTGAATCTCTTGTCCTCATATTTTGCTCTTTCAGTTTTCAAAGATACCAGCCAGTCAAGATACATTTGTTGTGGCATACTACGGTAACCTATCTTATGGATGTGCGCATATTCCTTATTCATAAGATCAAATAATTCTTTAGCTTTCGGATCGCTTAATGTAGCCTGAATATCTGTTGTATTATGCTCTTTCATCAGTTTTTGGAACTGTTTCGTATGGGTTTCTGCTTGTAATAGCAAAGCATTGGCTAAATATGGATAGATTTGAATTGCTCTTTCTGCGCATTTCATCGGAAAACTCCAATCATTGTCAGGAAAACTTCTATTATAAGCATTTCCTAGATCAACTAAAAGAAGTGCAAGACTTTCTTTATTAGTAAGAGCTTTTAGATATACACCATTTTGGACAGCTTCTAAATGAATAAATCCTGAAGCCATTAACCAACTGTCCTGCGGAAATATGCCACTTGTAAGTTCGGTATTATACCAACCCAAAGATTTTATATTATGTTTGATATAAACGTGATTTGGAGCGAGTGCCAAATTTGCATCAACTCCTAATTCTTCTGCTAAAATCTTATAAAGATATGGCATCGAATTACAGTTGCCTTTCTGCGTGTCTAACAATTTTGAGACAAAGAGATTTGAGAATTCCTTATTCCCAAAAACATCATCAAAATCATAAGTGAAAGGTTTATATTTGACAGTGTCATTCCTTACAATTACAGGAGTTGTTTGGCATAAGACTGTGAAAATGGCAGCATATTTACTTACCTTTTCTTTATCCCTATCAGCATATTTTAAGTCTCGACTATCAACAATTTGTTTACAGAATTTTCCTAAAAATTTGACTTTTCTGTTTAAAGCCAATGTATCCAAATTTCCTTGATAATATGCATTTTCCACATCAAATACCGCTTCTTTGAAACTATACTTTTGCCTATCATTCAACATATTATCTATTGTCTGAAATGCATCAGAATAAAAATGATTATTCTGACTTTTCGCAAATCCGAAAATAGCAACTGCTAAAATGAAAAAAAATCTTTTCATTATTTTTTATTGTTTTGGTTTATAGAATCTTTTACTTTAATTATGTCAGACTTGTGTTTATTATTATATTCTTCAACTCTTCTATTCCACGTATTAATTTGATTTCTTTCTTTGACTAAATAAAAATTCCAATAAATAAATCCCCAATATGCTATAAAAGCTATTAGTATAATAGAAATTATTATAATAATTCGTTTAACTTTTTTACTCGGTTGCATATAACTGTGGACTACCAAGAAATATTGTAGAAGAAAAAATAGTAGTAATATATATTTAACCCAATATTAATAACAATTCATTTCAAAATGTGACAATTGCTTACTTTCTGAATTATACACTGTAATTATTAAAGGTGTATATTCTAATTTTATAACCTCTCCGCTAGCAGGTCGTGGAATATTGTCAACTACTTCAATATAATTAATACTATCGCCTGCCGCAAATACAGAATAAGGGCTATTAATTAAAGAACCTAATTTTAATTCTTTTCTTTCTGAAACAGAATAACATAGATAATTCCAATAATCAGCTCCTATGCCAGATGCACCAGATGCTTTACCAATAGCAATTACAATATTTTGATTTTGATTTTGTAGCAGATAAAATTTCACATCCGTTGAGTATGAAACAAAATCCTCAAACCTTTTTGCGATTGGCAGATTATTCTTCTCTAAAAACTTGTAGACCTGTACCGTGTCTAAAGGGTAATATTCTGATTCTTTAGAAATAGTTTTATTTGCAAACTTGTAAACTTTTTCAAAACAAAATTGCTTTTCATAGTTTTTAAATTTGAGAGCATTTTTCGAGTTAACATTTAGCTCTTCTAAAAGATTTTTATTATTAGAGCTAAGCAATAGAACTGATAGTAATAAACTTTTTAATATTATTTTGAAATGAGCCATTTTGTGTAGTATAATCTAGCTTATAAGTAATAAATATTATTGTTTTATTTCACTATTCTTGATTATATTAATGAATTCCTTATTTTAATTCAATTTCCGAAATCTCAAAGTTTTTTGCAGCATCGTTAAATTTCAATTCATCAAGAAAATAGGCATTAGGATTACATATGGTATTTATATCGCTATAATAAGCAACCTTAACAAAAACTTTTGGTATCTCCTTTTTGCATACTTTTTTCTTTTTGAATTTTTTGATTGGTTGAAATTTATTTAAAGTATAAATGTCAAAATCCTCTATAAATTCTGAGGAGTTTTTAAAATCCATTGTTATTATGCTAAATGTATACTCAGAAAATGGGAGGATTTTATAGAAGTCATAAACAGTTTGATAATTTTTTATAATCCTATCTTGGAATATTATTTTATCGGAATACTTCGTAAATAAATAAGGTAGCAGCGGAAGAAATGAAATGTTAACTTCGTTTTTTTTCTTATCATAACGATATAAATATGGCGATATACTTATATCATTTTCAAAATAACTTTTAAATAAATAGATGGTGTTGGGGGTGTTATTTAAGACTTTGATAGTGATAGAGCCATCAGAATACTTTGCATTTATAATAACATCCTTTGTATCAGTTTTATCAACAATTTCTGTTCCTTTTGTTTCACATAGACAATATGAACTCCGTACTTGCTGGGCTTTGAAATTGTAAATAGATAAAATTACCAATATAAATGTATATACATTTTTCATAATATAATATTTTAATGTTGTTCCCAGACAGAGCCTGATCCAGTTGTCACGGTTTTATTATGTGTCTCATCAGGATTTCTTTTAGGCATATTCATTTGAGTACGGGCTTTATTATCATAATTCAAAACTTTATCTTGAGATTTTCCAGCATTAACTACGTGTCCCAAACCGTGTATTGTAGAACTTTCAGGATTTGTTTGAACTGTGGCGGGCTTAAAATTGGGAGGGTCATTTGGAGAGGGCATAGTTCCTTTAGATGAATAATAATTACTTGTCACTTCCATAACATTTACCGAAGCTGCTCCATTTGGGTCTACTATAACGTAATTTTCAGATAGGTTTGAATTTTCCGCTTTTAAAATTGTGGACTCTCCTCCTGATTTAGAAGCATCAATAGGAATTGAATTTCCATTATTATCAACAATAGAATAGTTTTTTTCATAGATAACATTAGTAACATCTTTTGACGACATTAAATTATCTAACCCCTTATATATTGCTTTTTGGTCTGAATTGAAATTTTTGGTATCTCCTGTATAAGATAACTTTCCATTACTATCATAACTGAAATTACTTGCTTCTTTTCCAAATACACTACTCAAAGTTTTATTAAATTGAGTTTGATATTTTTGCGGAACAACAATATCCACAGGAGCTAAGCCTGTAGGATCAGTATTTCTAATTGGGTTTTGAAACGCATAGTTATATGGTGACCAATTTGAAAACTCTTCACTTAAAGGATCGGGAGAAATCCAACGTCCGTGCGTGTCACCAATTGGCTGTGCATCAGGATCAGATAGATCAATTTCTCTTACCTCAATTATATTTCCGCTTTTTGTGTTGTATCTTATAGAACCGATAACCACAATACTATCCGTATCGTGAAACTCCAAATATTTGCCTTTGCTTAAAGTAGCAATCTTAGGATAGTATCCATATTTTTCAAAAGGATTTCCTATTGCTATATTCTTTCGTCTGCGTTCTGCTTCTTCCGGAGTAATAGAATCTCTGGTCTTAAGAACTTCATCCATATAAGGACGATTTCTTTCTTCTTTGGTCAATTGTACAGGATTCACCCATTTCTTTTCAGTTTTCGGTTTCTGTGTGGCTGGACTCTTCTTTTTGACCTGTGCCTGTGTAAAACCTGTTATTACTGCAAAAGCAATCAATAATAATTTTTTCATAGTCATTTGTCTTTATGATGGTTAAAGTTATTTATTTTTTGTTAAAGTTTACTTGGATCTATCGGAAAATATTTAGGTTTTTTATCCTGCTTTTTCTTGTCCTCCGCTTTTTTTATTGCTTCTTGTTGTTGTTTTTGTAGCTGATACAAATGTATTCTTTGAGCCAGTGCTTCACTTTCCTGCTTATTGGTTTCGGTTTTAAGACTTCCAAGCCACGCTTCGTAAGCGGATGCAGGCATTTCAGCATATCCTAAATTATCAATTTTACCAAACTGTTGTTGTAATTGTTTAAACTGATCCACAACTTTTGGAAAATAACCTGCTCTTTCCAAATCCCTTTTATCATCAGGATTAATTCCTAGTCGTCTTAATGCAGACAACAATCTTGTCCGACTGACATTTGACTTTTCCATATTGGGGGCAATTCCGTTAGGATAAAGTTCTAATGCTTTGTCTATAACTTTATTTACAAATTCATCATACCCGAATTTGTGAACATATCCTCTTGCCAAATCAAAATATGCCATTCCCAGCAATTCTTTTTTGGTAAGGTTTTCCATATAGATTTTATTTTGAAGAGCTTCGGATTTAATGTAACCTGATTCCAATAGAAACGTATTGGTAGAAAACATTCCGTTGGTCAATTCTATATTCCGCAACTTTCCTTCATCATCTATAAATCTGATGTAGGAATGGTTAGGTGCTAATGCTAAATAAGCTTCTGTTCCCATAGCTTCCGCAAGCATCAAATAATACTGAGGCATAGAATGGCATTGCCCAGATCCCGTTTTCAGAAGTTTTGAAACAAACATTTTGCTCCAGTCCTTTTCTCCCAAGTAGTCCTTAAAATCATATTCAAAGGCTTTGTGGGTTGTTCCACCCAAATTCATATCCTTTGAGAAATACTCAAATATCATAAGGTTTTTAGAAACATTACTTTCAGTATCCTGTTTCCGTTCTCTCATTTTCTGCAACAATTGTTTTGCAGTTTTCTGTACGTCGGATTTGAATTGTGATAAATTCTGTTTATTTCCGTAAAAAGCATTCTCAACAGTAAAATTAGCATCTGTCAAAGAATAATTTTCAGCATCCATTCCTGAAAGTTTATCAAAAGCATCGTAATAGGATTGTGTTCCTGCCTTTCCTGATAATGTGGGCAGGTCATAAGACATATTTCGTCCGTTTGTTACCCATTCACGAAATTTCATTTCTTCTGCATCCTTGTTCAATTCTGCCTGTTGACGATTTCTTTCCTTTTCTTCGGCCTCAACACGTTTGAAATCCTCTAAAACCATTATTCTATTTTGCTCTTCTTGCTTGGATAAACTACCATTGATATAGTTTTGGGGAATACTTGGAATATTTGATTTTGTATTGGTAAAGGTTTGACTCGAATAATTACTAAAGGAACTTGGACTATTAGTTTGTTGGATGGTTGGGAAATTTGGTAATTGCCCAAACGTAAAATTTATAGTTGTAAAAAGAATAAAGATTATTAATTTCATATGATTATCTTTGGTTTCGCTAAATTAAGGAAAATCAACTACAATATAAAAAGGAAAACAGTAAAGGCTTTTTTCCAAATATAATAAAAAATTCATTAATTCGGATTTCAGTCCGAATTAATTTAGAGGCTATCTCTTTTATTTGTGAATATGAAAGTTGCAAATAGGAAGATTGTTGAATATATAAGGGATAACTGGGTTATTCCTATCAACAACAACAGCCTCTTTGCTACCGAATATAATATTGATGAAAAGACGGTTCGCAGAATAAAAGATGATGAAAATTATCACATAAGTCTAATAACTATTATGAGAATCTGCGAAGCAAAAAATATTACATTATCTAAATTTTTTGAAATGGTCGGAATTTAAAATTTATACTATCCTGAGTAATTTTCCATTAATATTGAGAATATAATTAACTTTCCAATTTTGTAGCCAGTGGCTACAAAATCGGTAATTCAGAAAAATCACTTGAAAATTTTGATGAAACGCCAGAATCTCTTTCTCACCTAAATATAATATTGAACGTAAAATTCTTATCCTTTCTGCAATCTGAATAGTAGGTAGTTTTCTTTGCTTTCTGAAGAGTTTGATCTGTTCTAATAATTGGCTTAGTTTAGTTTCCTTATTTATTTTGCTTACTCGCCTCAAACCCATCCTTAAACCTCAAAAAATCTCCTGCTTTCTTAGGATTATTTTTAATCCAAAGTTGCATTACTTTAGTGTTTTCCTGTAACATTTTCACCTCATTTTCGTCATAGATTTTTTTTCCTTCACCAGCAATTTCATTTAAAATATCTTGGCGTAGTTCACTTTTTGCTTTGATGCTTTCTTTGTACCATTTGGTAGCGAAATTGATGGAGGCGATGAATACTAAAATCGCAAAGACAAAAACTCCAATTCCGCTCCAAATAAATTTCTTCTTCCATTTTATATCCTTTCCAAAACCTTCCAAATAATCTTTAGCTTCTTTTGAAAGAACCATCTCTATCTGATTAGGAATACTGGCAAGGAATTCAGCTCTATTGGTTTGCTCTAATTTAAAAAAGGCTACCGTTTCATTATTGAACGACTGTCCTTCTTCCAATCTGATCTGTACCTCGTTCAACAGGGTCGTATGGTCTTCAATGGCAAACTGAAGTTTGATATTTTGTTCAATATTTTCATTGTTTGATTTGATCACATTTTCTAAAAGCTCCATTCCGTTACTTTTAGATTCTTTATTTTCATTTTCCATATTTATTTTTTAAATTTTTGATTATCGTTTTAATTTTCGCTTCTTTTTCCAGAGTTCATCTTCGTCCTTAGAAACATAGGTTAGATTAAAGAAGTCACCTAATAATCCGCCTGCAATTTCTATTAAGCTTTCATTTGTTTCTGATTTCAAATGATTTATTACACTATTTTGATTCAATGATTTTACCGCATCACCACAAAGAGAATCTATTGCCGATAGAGAGAACCCGACATTTTTCCGGAAAAAGAATCCGTTTTTTTTTGATTACCATCAACTTCATTTATCCATATATCTTTAATTTAATTTTTTTGACCAGCTTTAAATTCTCCTTTATATTGGATCTTTACAGAAAATCCTTTCTGTTGTAAATTTGCCCGAAATCCCTGTAAGTTGTCAGCGTGCTTTTGTGCTTCTCTAACTGCTTGTTTCATTTCAAATACAGATTTTATCTCAGAAATTTTCAATTGATTTGAGATTTCAGATAATTTGTAACCAGCTTTATAAATCCTTTCGGTTTCAAAATTTTTGTCTTTTTCCATCACAATCCGCATTCCCGAAATTCCATCCTTGACATTTAAAGACAATTGAATTTCAAAACATCTTTTCTTCATTGCTACGATCAGATCATCAAAATTATCTTCTGACCTAATAGCCTCGGTCAAGCTTTTCAGCATCTGAGTTTTTTTCTGAATTCCAATTTCCACATCGGTTAACAATCCTTTTTCTTTGCAAACTTCTCGAACGGCTTCTCCGAATTTTCTTCCTATATCGTGTGATTTCACGGTACATTTCCCTGAAATATCAATCCTGTTCACGATAAAATGAATGTGTTTTTGCTTTGTACTGTTATGAATATCCAATCGGAATTGGTTGTTTTCTGTCACTCCAATTTTTTCTAAAGCTTTAGTGGCGATTTCTAAAAATTCTACATCCTTCAATTTTCTGCCAATTTCGTCCGGTTGAGAGATGTAGCCTGTCAATGCCCATTTATTCACTTTGGAATTTCGGTCTGCTACAGTTTTTATTTCTAAATACTGACCTTCCGGATTTGAACTTAAAAGACAATTTGACGAAATCATTTCGGCTGTTCCTTTGTCATTTCCGTTGTATTCCAAAGCAATCTTTGTGATAGCTCTTGTGGTTGCAGAATTATTCATTTTTCTGAATTTTAGAATATAAATATTGATGAATTAATCCGATTAGATTTTCAATTCTCACTAAAATTTCTTTCTTGTTTTCAAAAACATCCCATTCACGATTTCGTAAAAGATTGGTGATTTTTTTAAAATGAGTTCCATATTGAAGTAAGATCTCATCAGTTTGAAATTCATTAATTTTCAGTTCTTTTTCGAACAAAATATTCCGGATATAGGTTGATAATTTCAGAGGATATTTTTCTTGTTTTTGAATGAGAGTTTCGTATTCGGAATTGGTCATTCGGATTGAAATAACTTTATCCAGTTTTTTATTTTCTTTGGTCTTCAAGCCACCTTTCCGACCCAATTCCTGAAAATGTTTTTTTCTCTTTTCCAGAGCAATTATAGCTTCATTTTCTTGGGTGGCTTGTTGTATAAATTCTTTTAAAAAGTCTTTTTCCATTGTGTTAATTTTAGTGTATTTAAAAACATTTCTGACGACAGGAAGAAATCAAAAATCCCAATTTTGCAATCAGCGGGTACGCTTATTGTAAACTTTGCGTACTTTTTGCACTAACTATACCACCATATTTTACTTGTATTTATTTTACTCACCTTCGCCTATGTTTCACTTGTCTTTCAGGTGATGGATTTTTGTGAATCATCCAATCATTTAAGTCTTTAAAATCTGAATACAAAACCCGACAATCTTCTGCGGTTTGATTTTCATTTCTAATCATTTCAACCGCACGATTTCCGGCTTCGTCATTGTCAAAATAAAGCTCCACTTTTTCATATTTTCCGAGTGAATTTTTAATATTATGAATCATCGAAACTGAATTCACAATGATATAATCTGAAGGTTCTTTTTCTAAAAAAATCTCTACATTTTTGAAGGAAAGAAAATCGAAAAAACCCTCAAAAACTCTTAATGAATTTGAATCGTTTTTAATTGTCGAAATGTCTTTTTTATCCAAGCAAATTTTGGAGTATTTATTACGAATTTCATAACCGCCAGAATCGTTCTTGAAACCAATTCCGAAATAGTTTTTATCATTCATTCGGTAATGAATTTCGTGTAAGAACTGGGTTTGATTTCCAACTTTTCTTTCTCTTAAATATTCCAAAAGTGCAGGATGCCAGATTTCATTCACATCAAGTATCTCATAATTTTTATTCGGGTTTTCGAACTTCTGATCAAGAATATTTTGATTTTGAAAAGAAGAAAAATTCTGACTTTCTGCACACGCTAAAACTTCATTGACTGAAGCATTCAGATACTTCTTCATAAAGTCAGTATTGTTTCCACCAATTCCTTCTGAAAATAAGTACCACTTGTTTAGATGTTTATTGATTTTAAAAGAGGCTTGGGATTCGCAGGCAAAGGGGTTAAGATACCAAGCTTCTTTTTCATTTTGTTTAGTTGGAAGGTGTCCGAGAGAAAGGAGGACTTCTTCCAACTGGATTGTATTAAATTGTTTGCAATTCATAGCTGTAAATTTTCCGTGTTTTGAGTGAGATATTTTTTGTTGAATTGTTGAGAAAACCTTGTAACTCATTGTTTTAATAACATTTAATTACTCAACAAATGCTCAACAATTCAACAAACTAGAGTTTTTCCGCTCAACAAACATTCAACAAAAAGTTGTGTTTAAAAGTTTGTTGAGGATTTTGTTGAGTTCAAAGTGTTTGATTTTCTATTCATTATCAATCAATTCAACATTTCAACACGTTTATTAAGAATAAAATCCTTTTTTACGGTGAAATAGCGACCAACTGAATTATTTTGATAGAAAATTCCTGCAAAATCAAGGTCGTATCTGATGTAAGTCAAACCATTATTTTGTGGATTTAATTTCCAAGTTTCCTTTAAAAGATTTCGAATATCATTTCTCGTCCAATAAGTAAGTCGAAACATTCTGATTATCATATTCAGCAAGTCTTGCGGAACAACATTTATTTCTTCATCATTGTTGCTTTCAAAAAACTCATAAAGCAATTCTATTATTTTAGATTCGAGTTTATTGTTGTTTTTGAAAACTAATTTCTGAAGTGCTTTTGTTCTGATCTCATCGGCGGAAAACCACATTCGTGTTTTCTTTACCGTTGAAAATGGCCTTTCAATTAAAAACCGAAGAAAATAGGGAATTTCGGAAATGAGGTTATTCAAAAACTCAGTGTTTTCCGTTTTGATCGGATTGATTTTCAGAATCCAAAATCGAATTTCGTTTTCATCAATTTGAATAAAATTCTCTTCGTTATTGGAACAAAGAATAAACTTGGCGAAAAAATCGATTTCTTCTCTATCTTTTCCTTTGGCTTCGAGTTTATCTTTATTAGTTGTCGATAGATATTTCAATCTTTCAGTGATTTCTTTCTTATCGAAAAAAACTTCATCGATTGCCACCAACAACATTGCTGCCCAATCGCTGTTAAATTGACTTCCGAATGAATCGCCTTTGATGTAAGTCATATTTAATCCGAAAATCTCTCTCAGCCATTTGATAAATGTTGATTTACCAGTTGCTCTTTCTTTAGAAACCAAACATAAAATTGGTAGAATTTGTGTTGGAAATTGCAGGAGAATTTTTAAATAATCCAAACCCATTTCCAGTTGTTCACCGAAAATATGCGCTACAAAATTCAAAGAAAATGGAATGTTATTTTTTAAATTTTCCTTTTCTGATGAAGGAGCAAATGGAATTTCATTGTTAATATTATAGAAACCCTGAACGATTTGTTGATAATTTAAATGCTCCGGAATGCAACAAAAACCGTCAAATTTTGGCACAGTTGAAACATACGTTTTTTCCGTGATCGCTCACGATTGTTTCTCGATTCCAGCGAACCAAAACAGAAGTTTTATCGCCCGAAATTAATGGCTTTTCTATTACTTTATAGTAAGTTGTACCAACTCGGATATAGGGAATTTTTTGGCTCATCTTTGTAGATTTGGGTTAGAATCCACATTTGCCTTTCTTGAATTTTTTCTGAAACTGGCTTCCGCTTCAGATTGGATTTCCTGTAAGGTTTTCTTCTTTCCTTTAGAAATCCAATCCAATAATTCGTCTTCAAAGAAGTACAGTTTCTTGCCATTTTTATAACAGGGAATCAATCTTTTCCGCACTAGAGTATAAACTGTAGGTTTAGCCTTACCGATAATTTGGCAAGCTTCTAAAATATCAATCGGAATTCTTTTTACGGGAATTATCGGAGGTTCTTTCCTTTCTACGAGAAATTTAATTTCTGCTATTTCGCTAACCAGATGCGCTACGCTCTTGGCAGATTTTCAAATGAAATGTCATTGCTATCCATAACTATTGTTTTTGATTGTTATGGTGCAAAGAAAAAAAGTGATTCGTCTGTGATCGCTATAAACACGCAATCACAGAGGAATCACTAAACATACACTTGATTTTGTGATTTTTTATGTTTTTTGGTAGTCTGTCAAGTTTTCTTGAATTTTAATATTACCTTTTTTGAGGTTCATCTTTCAAATGTGACTTGATACTATCTAAATCAATATCATCAAGCGAAACAAATACAGTTTTTAATAATTTTGAAATTTCTTCCTGTTTTATTGGTCTAAAATAATTCCAAATATTCCAACCGAAATGATAAAGGTCTAGATTACTTAATCCTTTTGTGTTGACAGAAATATCGTTAGGAATCTTTTCTTTTTTCGAATATAAACTTACGGCATTACAAAGTGCATCAAGATCTTCATCTGTTACATATAATGCAAATTGATTCCGAGTATAATCCAGAGCGATTTGTAGTTTTACACTTTCATTCTGTTGCTTTTGCTGGAGTTGAGTTTTTCTTATAGATTCCAGATTCACGGATTCTGTAGTTTGATTCACAATATTTTCCTCCGAATTTTCGACTAAATAGATTGACGTATTTTCATCAATTATTTGTTTTTGCTTCTCCCATAAATTCTCAGGATTTTCAGATGGGATCAAATCTTCAGTAGAATTTTCGGAACTGCCTTTTTTAGGGAAAATCTTTCTGAGTAAGACAATTATACCATCGAGAAATAAAATAATAAGTGCATAAAATAATAAACTTAATGCTGTGATTGACCAAAATACAATATTTGCGGTATATTCGTCACCACCTTTTCCAAGAAAAGAAATTCTTGCTAACGCTCCCCCCTATTACACATACTAATAGAACGGAAAGGTAGATGACAATGTATTCGAAATATTTTAAGTGCATTTTATAAGTTTTTTAATTGAATAGCTGTAGAAGCTTTATTTTTCTTTTCATCAACAACCTACTCACTGTGTAAATATCAGTTCCACTCGAAAGTTGAAGTGTTGCAAAAGTGTGTCTGAAATTATGAAAGGTTATTTTTTTAGTAATTCCAGCACTTTCAATCCACTTCTTGAGTGGCCGGGAAATCCAAGCTGGATCAGTCAGATTTTTAAAAATCAAATCAGTTGGAAGACCTACTTCACCACAAAGTTGTAATGCTTGTTTAGACATTGGCATATATTCTACACCTTTTGTTTTTTTTTGAGTAAAATTTATTTTTGCCTGATCGTTTTCAATACTTATTTCGTTCCACGTTAGTTTCTGAATATCGGAATGGCGTAAACCTGTTAACGCTGAAAAAAGTGCTGCTCGTTTAAGAACTTCAAGTTCGCAAGGCGTTTCAACTAAAGTATTAAGTTCATCAAGTGTTAAATATTCTCGTCTTGATTCTGCGTGCGGAATGGCTTTAATTTTAGCAGAAATATCAGTCGTAAAATATCCATCAATAAAAGCTTGTTTTAATGCAGCTTTGAATACAGAAAAATAAGTTGAAGCCGTATTTTGAGAAATAATCTCTTCCTTGTTACTACCACTTTTCGCAGTCAACAAATATGATTTAAAGTGTTCACAGAATTTTGTGTTGATCTGCGAAAACATAATTTTTTCGCCTCCAAAATCTTTTAGAAATTCTATCGAGCGATACCAATTTATTTGAATAGATTCGGAATTGTTTTTATGTCGTTTATTAACCAGCAAATCAAAATATCTCACAAAATTCTCCTGCGATTTTTCTTTTTGTTCTACTTGAATTTTGTCGAGTTCGCTGTAAAGTTCAATATTGTCATATTCTCTCTGACGTAATTTACGCATAGAATCTGCATAGAACATTGTCTCGCGGTCGTTTTCGCTTTTGCAAACGATAACACCATTGTCATCTCTTTTAGGTTTAAATGAAACGGATTCTTGGGTTGTTCTTGCAGGTCTTTTCTTATCAAAATCTACGGTTGTGACGCTCCGGTTCAAATATTCCCGAATTCTCTGAACTTTATCTTTACCTGGAATCATCACAGGATAACTTTCCAAATAAATAAACCATTCTTTTCGGAATTCGGATTTTCGCAATCGTACGGTAACTTTGGTTTTTAATAACTCTTTCATTTTCCGTCAAAAATTTTATCAATTAATTTTTTAGGAACATACACGAAACTTCCAACTTTCTTTGTCGGAATTTTGTTTCTTTTAATTAGGTTTGTTACAGTTCCTGGATCAGCGTAAAATTTTGAACTAATTTCGGAAATTGTATAACAATTACCAACTTCAAAATTGGGTTTCTCAATTATTACTTCCTTTTGTTCCGGTATTTCAACTGCTGAAAATAAATTTTCCAGATCTGATCGCTTCACACGAGTCAATCTTGAGCCTAGATTAATTCCAGTAATGATTCCTCGTTTTATACATCTGTGCACAGTATCTTTGGAAAGTCCAAACATAACAGTTGCTTCTGCAACTGAAATAAATTCCCTATTCTGAACTTCGGTAATCTTGTTCTTATATTTTTGTAAAAGAGTATCTTTTTCTACTTGTTCTTTTTCAAGTTTTTTCTTCTCTTTTAATGCTTTATTATTACAAGATAAAGAGCAAAAACGAGTCATAACTGTTTTTGCTTCAAAGGGCTTAGAGCACCGCTCACATACCCTAGGTATTTTCAATTTACTAAATCCCATTCTGAAATAACATCCTGAACATTTTCCGTTTTTTGAGTTTTTTTTATATTTAAGGCGCATAAGACGCACATACTACCCAAATAAGACGCAGTACAAATAAGATATAAAATTCAAAAAAAATCGTTTAAAGTCAACTATTGTTAGACAATGTGGAAACAAAAAAAATCGCTGTAAACATTACATTTACAGCGATTTACTAATTTATTTCAATCGGTATTAATCGATGATAATTGCTACTTACTTCACTTCTTCGAAATCTGCATCCTGAACATCTTCTGCTCCGTTTGCATTCCCTCCTTGGTTCTGAGCTCCTGCATCTGCATCCTGACCTTGTTGTCCTGCTGCATACATTTCTTCTGAAGCGGCCATCCATGCTGCGTCAAGTGCTTCAGTTTTAGCTTTCACATCATCGCCGTTTTTAGCTTCGAAAGCAGTTTTCAATTCAGCATGAGCGGTTTCGATTGCTGCTTTTTTGTCAGCAGACAATTTATCACCAAATTCTTTCAATTGCTTTTCAGTCTGGAAGATCAATCCGTCAGCTTTGTTGAAAATTTCAACTTCTTCTTTTCTCTTTAAGTCAGATGCAGAGTTTTCCTGAGCTTCTTTTTTCATTCTTTCGATTTCCTCGTCAGAAAGACCTGAAGATGCCTGAATTTTGATCGACTGCTCTTTTCCTGTACCCTTATCTTTTGCAGAAACGCTAAGGATTCCGTTTGCATCAATGTCGAAAGTTACTTCGATCTGAGGAACTCCTCTCTGTGCAGGTGGAATATCAGTAAGGTCAAATCTGCCGATCTCTTTGTTATCGTTGAACATTGGTCTCTCACCCTGTCCTACTCTGATACTTACAGCTGGCTGGTTATCAGAAGCTGTAGAGAATACTTCAGATTTTTTAGTCGGGATTGTCGTGTTAGACTCGATCAATTTGGTAAACACAGACCCCATTGTTTCGATTCCTAAAGAAAGTGGAGTAACATCTAATAAAAGAACGTCTTTCACATCTCCTGTAAGAACACCTCCCTGAATCGCTGCACCGATCGCTACAACCTCATCCGGGTTAACTCCTTTCGAAGGCTTTTTACCAAAGAATTTTTCAACTTCTTCCTGGATAATAGGGATTCTTGTAGAACCACCTACCAAGATTACTTCGTCGATATCTGAGATTGAAAGACCAGCATCAGAAAGTGCTTTTTTACAAGGCTCCATTGATCTTCTTACCAGGTCAGCAGACAACTGCTCAAATTTAGCTTTCGTCAAAGTCTTCACTAAGTGCTTAGGACCTGTAGCCGTAGCAGTAATATAAGGAAGGTTGATTTCAGTCTGAGGAGAAGAAGACAATTCAATTTTCGCTTTTTCAGCCGCTTCCTTCAATCTCTGTAATGCAATTGCATCAGATTTTAATTCAACCCCTTCTTCAGCTTTAAATTCGTCAGCCATCCAGTTGATGATTACATCATCAAAGTCATCACCTCCTAAGTGAGTATCTCCGTTTGTAGACAATACTTCAAATACACCGTCTCCCAAATCAAGGATAGAAACGTCAAAAGTACCGCCTCCAAGGTCATAAACAGCAATTTTCTGATCTTTGTGAGCTTTATCCATACCATAAGCCAAAGCAGCTGCTGTAGGCTCATTGATAATTCTTTCTACGGTAAGTCCGGCAATTTCACCAGCTTCTTTAGTAGCCTGTCTCTGAGCATCATTAAAGTAAGCAGGAACAGTAATTACTGCTCTTGTCACTTCCTGTCCAAGATAATCTTCTGCCGTTTTCTTCATTTTCTGAAGAGTCATTGCAGAAATTTCCTGTGGAGTATATTCTCTGTCGTCAATTTTTACTTTTACCGTATCGTTCGGTCCTGCTACAACCTCATAAGGAACTCTTGAGATTTCTTTAGCATCTTCTTTGAAATGGGTTCCTATGAATCTTTTAATAGAATATACCGTTTTCTTTGGGTTGGTTACAGCCTGTCTTTTTGCAGGGTCCCCTACTTTTCTTTCACCATCTTCTGTAAACGCAACGATAGAAGGAGTTGTTCTTTTTCCTTCAGCATTAGGAATCACTACAGCATCCTTACCTTCCATTACGGCAACGCAAGAGTTAGTGGTACCTAAGTCAATTCCAATAATTTTACTCATAATATTTATTTTTTTTGATTTTTAAAATTTAATTACACTCTCAGTTTCTCAATATCTGTACCATTAGAATTTTTATGACAAATTGACAGTTTCATAAATTCTTAATTGAAATAAGGACAATAATCTTCTGAAAGATTTTCAGCAGAATGACAAAATAGATCTAACAGAAGGAAAAGGATGTTAATTTTAAAATGAAGAATTTCAATAATACCGGAAATACAAGCAGTATAACCAAACGGATAAGATAAAAGCGAGATTTTTCAAACTAAGATCCTGTTTGTTCAGAAATTTTCCTGTAAGCCAATACCATATTTCCTCTGAATCCCTCCATTGAATATAATTTAATCTTAAACGCAACCTTTTTCTTTAACCCACTTTTACTTCAACTAAAAATTTAATTAAGAATTAACTTTGGAATCAGGTAAAAGATTAGTTTTATTATTATTTTTGATAAATTTTACTACTGTTTATGTCCGTACATTTTAATCCCAGAGATATCACCTGGTTAGCATTTAATGAGAGAGTTTTACAGGAAGCAATGGATGAAAAGGTGCCGCTTCACCTGAGAATAAGATTTCTCGGGATTTTCTCCAATAACTTAGATGAATTCTTCAGAGTACGTGTCGCAGGTCTAAAACGGGCAATGGATTTTAAAGAAAAAGTAATTGCCGAATCATTTTATCAGCCGCCTTCAAAAATTCTTCAGAGAATCAATGAGATTGTGATTACCCAGCAGGCAGATTTTGACAAAACATGGAAGAAAATCCAGGTTGAAATGGCAGAACAGAAAGTATTTATCAAGACTTCCAAGAACCTTACTGCCAGACAGAAGGAATTTGTGAGAAAGTATTTTGATGAAGTAGTAGAATCCAACGTCATTCCTATTCTTCTTCACGAAAACACACCGATGCCTTACTACAGGGATAAGAGTCTTTACTTAGGCATCGCAATGAGAAAAAAAGACTGGCAGTATCACAGCAACTATGCAATTATTGAGATCCCGTCCCGCTTTGTGGGAAGATTTGTCCTGTTGCCGACTGAAGATCCGGAAGAAAAAAATGTCATGCTCCTGGAAGATGTTATTACCTTTAACCTTCCGCATATTTTTTCATATTTCGGTTATGACGAATTTTCCGCCAACTCTTTTAAAGTAACTAAAGATGCAGAAATGGATATCGATAACGACATCAAAACCAATTTTGCTGAAAAAATAGAAAAAGGCCTTAAAAACAGACGTAAAGGAAAACCTACCCGTTTTGTTTTTGATAAAGATATGGATAAAGCAATGCTTGAACTGCTCATCCGGAAATTAAACTTAAGCAAAAAAGACAGCATTATTCCGGGTGGAAAAATTCATAATTTCAAACATTTTATGGATTTTCCGGATGTCTTTGAATATTATAAGAAACCAATTGAAAGAACTTCATTTACCCATCAGGCTTTTGAACATGGTGAAAGGGTGACCGACGTCATTCAGAAACAGGATGTTCTGCTCAGCTTCCCTTACCATACCTACACGCCTGTAATTGACTTACTTCGTGAAGCAGCGATGGATCCTGATGTGAAATCCATTCAGATTACCGCTTACCGTCTCGCCAGCAACTCAAAGATAAGCAATGCCTTGATTTATGCTGCCAGAAATGGAAAGGAGGTAACGGTCATGCTTGAGCTTCAGGCAAGATTTGATGAAGAGTCTAACCTAATGTGGAAAGAAATGTTTGAACCGGAGGGAATCACTGTTCTTATCGGAATTCCGGATAAAAAAGTGCATGCAAAACTGTGCATCATCAAGAAACGGGTTCATAATAAAACCTTACAGTACGGCTTTGTCAGCACTGGAAATTTCAACGAAAAAACAGCAAGAATCTATGGTGACCATCTGATCATGACCTCTGACAGAGGAATTATGGCTGATATCAATAAAGTCTTTACCGTTCTGAAAAAACCTAAAGAAGATTACCTGTCGGTTTTAAAAACCTGTAAAAACTTATTGGTCTGCCCGCAGTTTATGCGGGAAAAAATTGTAAATCACATTGATAAAGAAATTGAGGAGGCTAAAGCAGGCAGAAAAGCTGAAATGATCATTAAAGCCAATTCTGTAAGTGACCGTGCTCTGATCACAAAACTATATGATGCAGCATCCGCCGGTGTTGTGATCAAAATTATTGTGAGAGGTATCTACTGCGCCATTAACCAGAAAGATTTCAAGGAGAAAATAAAGGCCATCAGCATCGTAGATGAATACCTTGAACATGCAAGAGTCATGTATTTTTACAATAAAGGTTCAGAAGACATCTACATTTCCTCTGCAGACTGGATGAACAGAAATCTGGATTACCGGATAGAAGCTGCTGCAAAAATTACGGATAAGAATCTTAAGAAAGAGCTGAAAGACATTTTGGATATCCAGCTGAGAGACAATGTAAAAGCAAGAATTCTCGATAAAAAACTGAGTAACGAATACATCAGTAATGACCAGAAAGAATGCCGCTCACAAATTGAAACCTACAAATATCTGAAAGCAAAAACTACCGTAAAATAGCTTTGGGAAGAGGTTTTGAAGTCTTTCCAATAAGTATAAACAAATTATTTTGTAAATTCGGCTTTTAAAAATGAAATTTTACTTTTCATTCAGCCAAAAAGGATAAAAAATCCCTACAGGATTTATGAAATTATGCCCTTCAGAAATTGAAGAAATTAATTTTAATGAATTTATTTTTTTTTAAATTAAACAACTGAAATTCAATCAAAAACACAGTCAACAAATGATTATTGCAGCGATAGACATAGGAAGTAATGCAGCCCGACTTTTAATCAACGAAGTGAAAATTCAGAACGGAATTCCCGAATTTATTAAACTGAATCTCCTGAGGATTCCCCTGAGGCTGGGGATGGATGTCTTTACCCTTGGAAAAATAGGGGAAGAAAGAGAAAAAATGGTCCTTGATTCAATGAAGATTTTCAGTGACCTAATGAAAGTATACAAAGTTGAACACTACAGAGCCTGTGCCACCAGTGCCATGCGTGACGCTGAAAACGGAAAGGAAATTATCGAAAAAGTTAAAAACACCTCAAAGATCAATATCGAAATTATTTCAGGGGATGAAGAAGCAACCCTAATTTACGAAAATCACGTTGCTGAAGGGCTTGATAAAGATTTCGCCTATCTGTATGTTGATGTTGGCGGGGGTTCTACCGAACTCACGTTCTATGAAAATGATGAAATGATTTACGAAAAATCTTTCAATATCGGAACCATCCGTCTTCTAAACAATCTTGTTACAGAAAACAACTGGAAGGAAATGAAAGAGGAAATAAAAGCCAATATTACCAGTAAAAAGCAAGTTGTAGCGATCGGTTCCGGTGGGAACATCAACAAAGTGTTCTCCATGAGTAAAACCAAAGACGGAAAACCGATGTCAATTGCTTACCTTAAAAAAGCATATAAGGAATTCAATGATCTTACTGTTGAAGAAAGAATGACAAAATACGGATTCAGGGAAGACAGAGCTGATGTATTGGTTCATGCTTTGAAAATCTATAATTTTGTCATGCACTGGGCAGACATCAATAAGATTTTTGTTCCAAAAATTTCGGTAGCAGATGGATTGATTCACCATATTTATAAGAAGGTTTCGGCAGAATAGAAAATAATTATATTTTAATACAATCCGGTTGCGCAAGTGACTGGATTTTTTTTGGAGCTGATTCCCGCTTTCCGTTGTATCTTTTTCCCAACCGCCTTTTTCCAACACAAAAAAGGATGTCACTGCAATCGGGGCTAAAAATTAATTTTAATCTCAATTCGGGATAAGGCTCTATAAAACGCAAGCTAAACAAAATAACAATCACTTGATTTTCAAAAATTTAAACCAGACGAAGACGTGAAACTTATCAAAGTAATACAAAATTCTTGTATAGCTTAGATAAACGAAGTGGCATTGTTTAATCTGAAAGCGTTTCAAAAAGAAGTATTTCTTTGCGAAAAAATAACATTATTTTAAAAAACCAATTATTTAAAAAATTGTTTATCCCGAACTCACTTTAAATTTAATCAAAAGTCAATACGTACAATTAATCATTTGTTAAAGTTTAATTAAAACCTTCAACAGGATTAATCTTCATTTTTGCACAAATCTATAATCAAGTAAAAAATGAAGAAAAAATACCTTTTGAGAGGCTTACTGCCTGTTGCCGCTTTATTTCACGGAGCATTTACTGCGCAAACCACTTTAGTTCATTACTGGAACTTCAATAACAGCACTTCAGAAGCAGCCATCCTGGCTCCCACTTCTACCCTTCTGGCAGGATCAATAACTGCCTCGACCAGTTTACCCAATACCTATGTAGATTTTGCGAACGGAACCGGGCAAAACTTTACTGCAGAAAATGCAAGAAACAGTGACCCGATAGGATCACATTTGAGATATAATTATCCCACTTTCGGAAATTTACAGTTCAATATCCCTACAACGGGATACAATAACGTTGTTGTAAAATTCATTACCCGAAGATCCGGATCCGGAGCAGGAACCCAAACCTGGTCATATTCTACAAACGGAACGACCTATCAGACTTTCCAGACTGTTTCCCCGCAAGATGGAGCTCCTACATTGACAACCCTGGACTTCTCTGCAATTGCAGGAGCTTCCAACAATCCGAATTTTAAACTGAAAGTTGAGTTTGCAGCAGGTTCAGGAGGCGCAGTTGGCAACAACAGATTTGATAACTTTACTGTGGATGCCACTCCTGCAGGCGGTGTTGATACGACTCCACCAACGGTTGCTTATTTACCGGCAAATAATACAAACAACGCCTCTACAACGGCAAATCCTACAATTACATTTAATGAAAATGTAAGACTTCTCGATAATTCAGCAATTACTGCAGCAAACGCTCAGAATTTGGTCGAATTAAGGCTAAACAATGCTACAGGGAATACGGTTCCTTTCAGCACAGCTTTCGCTAACAATGTAATTACCGTAATTCCTGCCACTGGCCTGGTTCCCAATCAGACTTACTATTTAGCTTTAAAACCCAATTTAGTTGAAGATACAAGCGATAATGCAGTAAGTACAGTGACTTCAAGTACTTTTACAACGGCAGCGACAAGTATTTCTTTAGATAAAAATTTAATTAAAGTCAATGAAAATGCCGGAACTTTGGCATTTAAAATCAATGTTACCAATCCGTCAAATGCTACTGTAAATCTGGTTGTAAAGCCGGCATCATTCAACACTGCAAACAGCAGTGATTTCACTTTAGCCAATCAGACCATCAATATAACCCCTTCTACGACAAGTATTACGGTAAACATTCCGATTATCGATGATACTCTGGAAGAGCAAAAAGCTGAGTATTTTGTTGTAGGTCTTGAAAACCCGGTCGGTGCAGCAATAACAGGAGATGCAAACTCCACCATTTATATTATTGATAATGACAAAGCAGCTCCGGTGGCTTCCAATCAGATTCAGTTAAATTATATCGGAAGTTTTGATCCTTCGGGAAACAATACAAGTTCCACTGAAATTGTAGTCCATGATCCTGTAACACAAAGACTGTTTACCATCAGTTCTCTGACAGATGTATTTGATATTATTAATTTTTCAAATCCAAATACACCAACAGTTATTCAAACCGTTAATATGCTTCCGTATGGAGGTATCACGAGTATTGCCGTAAAGAACGGAATCATCGCAGTAGCTTCTCCCAACGGAACAAATCCTCAGGGAAATGGCAAAGTCGTGTTTTTCGATATTAACGGTGTTTTCCTGAAACAACTGGAAGTTGGCGTTCTTCCCGATATGATCACTTTCACCCCTGACGGAACCAAAGTGATGACAGCCAACGAAGGTGAACCCAACGATGCTTACACTGTGGACCCGGAAGGCTCAATCAGTATCATTGATATTACCGGAGGAATTGCAGGCCTTACCCAGTCAAATGTGACTACACTCGGATTCACACAGTTTAACGGACAGGAAGCTGCCCTTGCAGCTTCAGGAGTAAGAAAGGTAAAATCAACGAGCACTTTAGCTCAGGACCTGGAACCTGAATATATTGCCATCAGCTCAGACAGTCAGAAAGCATGGGTTTCATGTCAGGAAAACAATGCAGTCATTGAGGTTAATTTAGCCAACAAAACTTTAGGAAATATCTGGGGATTAGGGAAAAAGGATATGAGCCTCCCAGGAAACGGTTTTGACGCTTCTGATAATAACGGCGAAGTACTGATTGCCAACTGGCCTGTAAAAGCCTATTATAATCCTGATGCAATGGCATCCTATAAAATCGGAAGCACCAATTACATTGTGACAGCCAACGAAGGAGATGAAAAAGATCTTGGCGGATTCAGCGAAAGAACCACTGTCGGTGCCAACGGATATTCATTAGACTCAACTGTATTCCCAAATGCTTCTGTATTGAAAGCTTCCCATAACTTAGGAAGATTCAGGGTAACCAATGTAAACGGAAATACAGACGGTGATGCCGAATTTGAAGAAATCCACGCTTTGGGAGCAAGATCATTCTCCATTTTCAATGCTGACACAAAACAAATCGTTTACGACAGCGGAGATCAGTTTGAAAGATACATTGCTGCCAACCATCCGCTTATCTTCAATGCCGACAATGAAGCCAATGGTGCCAAAGCAAGAAGCCGTGCTAAAGGTCCTGAGCCGGAAGGAGTAACTCTGGGAACCATCGGGACCCAAACCTTTGCATTCATTACTCTGGAAAGAACCGGAGGCGTTATGGTGTATAATGTCACCGATCCGAACAACGTCACTTTCGTTGATTACAAACATTCAAGATCTACCTCTGCATTCGGAGGAGATAACGGACCGGAAGGTATTACTTATATCACTCCACAGAATTCATCTACAGGAAAAGGTTATGTGATCGTAGCCAACGAGATCAGCGGAACTCTGTCCATGTATGAAGTGGCTGTTCCTTCTACTTTATCAACAGGAGAAATAAAAACTGAAACGGCAACGTTTAATGTTTTCCCTAATCCTGTCAATAAAGGAAATACATTGTATTTCAACAGGGCACAGGGTTATGAGTTATATGATATGTCAGGAAAATTACTCGGAAAAGAGAAAAATGCGCTGACTGTTGATACTTCAAAACTTTCTACAGGAATTTATCTGCTTAAAACTTCTGAAGGTCACGTGAAAAGAGTGATTGTGAAGTAATTTTCTTTATATTAGATTTTGTTAAAGCCCCGGAAATCCGGGGCTTTTTACTTGTAAAAATATGATAATTTTCAAACGCCATCTATTTGACAGGTTTAGGAAAATATACCCCATCTCTATTGATACTATCCTGTGATGTTCCCTTTTTAAATTCCATCACTTATAAAGCCACAAAAAAAGACAGACTAAAAGCCTGTCTTCAAAAAATATATCCTTGTATTTTTTATTCTACGTTCACTACCTTATCGATTTCAGGAGCGTGCTGTTTGATGGTATTTTCCACACCAAGTTTAAGGGTTGAGAAGTTCAGAGAACAGCCGGAGCAGTTCCCCAAGAGTTTTACATACACCGTACTTTCTTTCACATCAATCAACTCAATATCTCCACCGTCTTTGTTTAAAAACGGACGAATGCTCTCCAGAGCCTCCAGTACTTTAGTTACAGTTTGTTCGTGTGCTATATTTGTCTCCATATTTGAATTTGGTTTTTCAAAAATTAATTTGAAATCATTATTTTATTTTTTTGGTGAGCAGCCCGCCATTGTTGTAATTTTTACAGCTTCTGTAGGAGGAAGAAACTTATTCCTTTCCACTAAACTCTCAACCATTTTTCTCGCAGTCTCTGTATAAATATCTGCGATCTTAGAATTTTCCTGAAGCGCTGCGGGTCTTCCGACATCACCTGCTTCCCTGATGCTTTGAATCAAAGGAATCTCACCTAAAACAGGAATTCCCAGGTCGTCAGCTAAATACTGTGCTCCCTGATTCCCAAAGATATAATATTTATTGTCCGGTAATTCTTCCGGTGAAAAATATGCCATATTTTCTACCAGTCCCAATACAGGAATGTTGATACTTTCCATCTGGAACATGGCAATCCCTTTTCTTACATCTGCCAGTGCTACATGCTGAGGTGTACTTACAATCACTGCTCCTGTTACCGGAACTTCCTGAATGATGGATAAATGGATATCACCTGTTCCCGGAGGCAGGTCAATTAACAAGAAATCCAATTCTCCCCATGCTGCATCTCTGATCATCTGGTTCAAAGCTTTTGAAGCCATCGGACCTCTCCATACCACCGCCTGGTTGGCTCCCGAGAAATACCCGATCGAAAGCATTTTGACACCGTAATTTTCGATAGGTTTCATCAGACTTTTTCCGTTGACATCAACAGAAACAGGTTTCTGCCCTTCTGTATCAAACATCGTAGGAACTGAAGGACCGTAAATATCAGCATCCAGTAATCCTACTTTAAAACCCATTTTTGCTAAAGTTACCGCAAGATTAGCCGCAACGGTAGACTTACCAACTCCTCCTTTTCCGGATGCGATGGCAATAATATTTTGAATTCCAGGAATCTGTTTTCCTTTGATCTGACTTAGCTGAACTTCGCTCGGTTCTGGGGAAACTATTTTAAGTTTTAAATTAATTTCTTCTCCGAACTCGCTGGCAAAAGCCTGTTTCATTGCTGCTTCAAGCTTCTTTTTTTCGTGCATTGCCGGTGAATGAGCGGTCATATCGATGTACACGTCACTGCCCATTACCTGAAAGTTACTTACTAAATCATCTACTTCTATTTCTTTAAGGAAATCCTGAACTTTTTCTTTAGTTAACATAAAAATATAAATTGAGTACAAATTTACGGAAATTTTAGCTATTTAGAATCAATAAACAGGGTGATAGATAAATTCTTTTGTGGAACGAAATATTGTAGTATTTTAGGGCGATTGTAATTTTTTAACTTATGAAGAAATTTGTATTCATCATTTTAGGACTGGTGGCCCACCATTTATTTTCCCAGAATTATTCGCAATACGTTAATCCTTTTATTGGAACCGGTGGTCACGGGCACACATTTCCCGGCGCCATTGTCCCTTTTGGGATGGTTCAGCTGTCTCCGGATACAAGGATCGACGGAAGCTGGGATGGCTGCAGCGGTTACCATTATTCCGATTCTACAATTTATGGTTTTTCACACACCCATTTGAACGGAACAGGAGTTTCAGACTATGGAGACATGATGCTGATGCCAACGATGGGAAATCCGGGATTGACTCCGAAAGAATATTCTTCCAAATTTTCACATAAAAACGAAAAAGCAACAGCCGGATTTTATTCTGTTAAATTAGACAGACATAATATTGACGTTCGTTTAACCACAACAAAAAGAGTGGGCTATCATGAATATCAATTTAACAAAGCAGGAAATGCCAATATTATTTTAGATTTAAATCACAGAGATAAATTGCTGGAAGGTGAAGTAAGAATCATCGACAGCAAAACCATTGAAGTTTTCAGGAGAAGTGAGGCCTGGGCAACCAACCAGTACATTTATGCAAAAATTGAGTTTTCAAAACCGATGAAAATCTCAAAAAAACAATTTAACGGAAAAGAAGAAGCTGCTGTATTCACCGGAACAAAACTGGCGTTAGCTTTTACTGCTGCCGTTAAAAAAGGAGAAAAAATCAATATCAAGGTTTCTATTTCTCCGACCGGTTATGAAGGTGCAGGAAAAAACATGCTGGCGGAAGGCTCTTCAAATGATTTTGAACTGATAAAAAAACAGGCAGAAAAAGACTGGAATACAGAACTTTCAAAAATCGAAGTGAAATCTGATGATAAAAATAAACTGACCGTTTTCTATACAGCACTGTATCATGTTTTCACACAGCCTAACATCAATATGGATGCTGACGGAAAATACCGTGGAAGAGACAATAAGTTCTATATGGCAAAAGATTTCGGATATTATTCCGTTTTCTCACTTTGGGACACTTTCAGGGGTGCTCATCCTTTGATGACTTTAATCGACAGAAAACGAACGGCCGATTTCGTCAACACCTTTATTAAACAACGTGAACACGGAGGAAGAATTCCCGTGTGGGAACTTGCCTCCAATGAAACAGAATGTATGATTGGCTATCACGGTGTTTCTGTGATTGCAGATGCGATGGCAAAAGGAATTACCGGTTTTGATTATGAAAAAGCATTCGAAGCTTCAAAAAATTCAGCGATGCAGGATATTTTTGGTTTAAGTGTTTACAAGCAGAACAATTACATCAGTATTGATGATGAGCATGAAAGCGTTTCTAAAACACTGGAGTATGCTTATGATGACTGGTGCATTGCTCAGATGGCAAAAATTTTAAACAAGAAAGACGATTACGAATATTTCATGAAACGTTCCCAGAACTGGAAAAACCTGTACAATCCTAAAAATGGCTTTATGCAGGCAAGGAAAAACGGGAACTGGTATGAGCCGTTTGATCCCAGAGAAGTAAATAACAATTATACGGAAGGGAATTCGTGGCATTACTCATACTTCGTTCCTCAGGATATCCCGGGACTGATCCAGGCGCATGGAGGAAAAGAAAAATTTGAACAGTTCATTGATGCTATTTTCTCAGCACCGGACAAAACAACAGGTAGAGAACAGGTAGATATTACAGGGCTCATCGGACAATATGCACAGGGAAATGAGCCGAGCCATCACATTGCTTACCTGTATAATTTTGTCGGTAAACCCCAGAAAACGGAAGAAAAAATCAAATATATCCTTGATCATTTCTACAAAAACGCGCCTGACGGTCTGATCGGAAATGAAGACTGCGGGCAGATGAGTGCCTGGTATATTTTAAGTTCGATGGGCATCTATGCTGTAACTCCCGGGAAACCTGAATGGGAAACGGTAACGCCATACTTTGATGAAATCAAATTACACCTTGAGGACGGAACAACAAGAATCATCACTAAAAATACTCCCAAAACAGAGCTTAAACATTTAGGTTTTGAAAATGTAAAAGTTGCTAAAGATTTAAAATACGATGAACAAACTGCATCTCCCGTCATTGCTGCCGACCGTCTTTTCGATTTCTCTACTCAGGTCAGAATCACTCCATTGAACGAAAAGGATAAGATCTATTACCTGACGATGGACGAAAATGATGTGAATGTGAGAAAAACTTTTAAAGTTTATAAAGAACCTTTTACGATCAGCAAAACCACTCAGGTTTCTACTTATGCCGAAAGAAATGGCGAGAAAAGTTCAGTAACAACATCTAACTTCAATAAAAGACCTAATCATTGGGATATTACCATTAATTCAAACGTTAATCCTCAATATACTGCAGGTGGCAGGTTTGCTTTGATCGACGGAATCAACGGTGATGTTAACTGGAGAAAAGGCGAATGGCAGGGCTACCAGGGACAAACCGTAGAAGCAATTATTGATTTCAAATCACCTCAGCCAATCAATCACATCTCTTCAACCTATCTGCAAGACAGCAGAGCGTGGATTTTAATGCCTAAAAAAGTAGAATACTATGCTTCAATGGATGGTAAAACATTTATTCTTCTGAAAACTTTGGAAAATAATATTGATGCTAAAAATGAAACCGTTCAGGTAAAAGATTTCTCAACAGAAGTTCTGCCAACAGAGGCACGCTATCTGAAAGTTAAAGCTTACCACTACGGTAAACTTCCTGAATGGCATCAGGGTGCCGGCGGAGATGCGTATGTTTTTGTAGATGAGATTTCTGTGAAGTAAGACTGATTTTTTCAAAACAAATGAACCTCTTTCGATTCGGAAGAGGTTATTTATTATGATGATATCTTCGGAATTGGATTCAAAAAAACATCCAGTTGATCATTCCGGAGGAATCTAAATAAATATTTAATTCAAAAAAGTTGAGATGCATGTGGAACGAAAAAAGCCAGCAAATAAAATCAATTCATTCTCTCCGACCATCTCAATTCACCGGGCAACTCCATATCTGAAAATTCAATATGAATGACTCTCCGTCTTTTTCCATTCGTTGTTCGGTTTGAGCCGTGGAGAAGCAAGGGTTTCATCATCATAATCCCTCCTTTATCAACGCTGCAGATCTGTTCAGTTTCTACATTCCAGTCGATGGTATCGGGTCTGTAAATTCCTTTGGAGTGAGATGCCGGAACGACTTTAAGGGCGCCGTTATTTTCATTAGTATCATCTAAATGAATTCTAATAGTATATATATTCTCAAGAATATCCAGCGGGGGCTGAACTGCAAACTGATTTTGTTTGGTCGTCCACGGTCCGAAATTTTCCATGTCCATTTTTCGATCAACAGAAATCGTCAGATCCTGATGATAAGCGACATACCAGTTTGACTTTTCAGGCTTATCGAAAAAGATACTTTTTACAGCAAAATAATTTTCTCCAAAAGTTTCTTTGATAACTGTCTTTAGATTTTCATTAAAAATTAAATCTCTTACTTCAGGGATTTCCTTTAAAAATTGTCTTATGGCAAAAAGGTCTTCTGATTTCCTGAACGTTTCTTTTGAAGTGTCCATATTCTGAATGACTTCAGAAATACGTTCAATTTGTTTGCTGGAAAAAACATTGCTGATAACGGAAAATCCTTTATCAGCAATTTGACTTTTATGTTGTCGTACATTCAACATTTTTATTTAAAGTTTAATGTTCTTAATTAAATTTGAAGAGTGTACAGATTACTCATTACCCATTACCCATTACCCATTACTCATACAGTTACAGATCTCCACCATGATTATCCAGCTGTCCTTCCCATTTGGAAACAGCGGAAGTTGCCAGAGCATTTCCTAAAACATTGGTCATACTTCTCGCCATATCACAGAAATGATCAATCGGTAAAATCAAAGCGATCCCTTCAGGTGGAATTCCAAACATAGAGCACGTTGCAACAATGATCACCAGTGAAGCCCTCGGAACCCCTGCAATACCTTTTGAAGTCAGCATCAGTACAAGAAGCATGGTAATCTGCTGACCCAAAGTCATATCAATCCCATAAATCTGAGCAATAAAAATAGAAGCAAATGTCATGTACATCATACTTCCATCGAGATTAAAGGAATATCCCAATGGTAATATAAAAGATACTACCCTGTTATTGCAGCCAAATCTTTCAAGCTCTTCAACCAGTTTCGGGAAAACGGCTTCCGAACTAGTCGTTGAAAATGCAATTAACAAAGGGGATTTTATTCTTCTTAACAACTCAAAAAGACGTTTTCCAAGGATCAGATATCCTACAAGTAAAAGTACCAGCCACAAAACGCCTATTGCAAAGAAAAAGTCTCTCAGGTAAATAGCATATACTTTAAATATCTCAAATCCGTTTGTCGCCACTACTGCCGCAATAGCTCCCAATACTCCAAGAGGTGCAAACCACATAATGTAACCTACCATTTTCAATATCGCATGAGCAATGATATCAAATAGTTTGATAACCGGCTGCGCATATTCGTCCCCTAAATTAGCCAATGCAACACCAAACATAATAGAGAAAACAACAATCTGAAGCACTTCATTCGTTGCGAACGCTTCAAAAATACTTTTAGGTATAATATGCTTTACAAAGTCTTCCATAGAAAAACCTTTGCTTGATTTTAAAAGTTCATCTGCCGATGCCACATCCTGAATAGGCAGTTTCGTTACATGTCCCGGCTCAAGCCAGTTGACCAAAACCAAACCGATAAAAAGGGATACCAGAGAAGCTGAAATAAACCAGAGCATTGCTTTTGTCCCTACCCTTCCAATCATTTTAATATCACTCATTTTAGCAATCCCTACCACCAGAGTGGTAAAGACCAATGGCGCAATGATCATCTGTACCAGCCTGATAAAGACCGTTCCGAGAAGTTTGATATTTTGGGAAAATGGTTTTGCGCTTTCAGGATATTGAATATGTACAAATCCGCCAATCGCAACCCCTACCACTAAGGCGATGATGATTGCAATAAATAATTTATTCTGTCCCTTCATATTTTTAGTTCAATAGCCACAAATATAATGGTTTTATCATTGATGACTAAATTTTGTAAAACTAAATAAGAATAAAATATTCTCATAATTAAAACACGGATTATTAAAACATTACAGTTAAATCTTCACATATTTATCTGTTTTTTAAATCATTGGTATAGATTTTATTATTACATTTGAGAGTAATTAAAACATTAAATTAAACAATTATGAAAAAAACAATCGCAATGTCTGCCTTAGCTTTGGCAGTATCGTTTGGATCGATTTCGTGTAAAAAGAAAGTTTCAGATGCTGAACTTCAGACTCAGGCAACTACAATCGTAACGGCTAATCCGGCTGCAACGGTAGAAATAAAAGAAGGTGTGGCGCATTTAGGCGGAACATTCAATACACAGGCTGAAAAAGATGCAGCTATCAAGTCACTGAAAGAAATTAAAGGAGTAAAAGACGTCCATGATATGGCAACTGTCACTCCTGCGGTAGCCGCTTCTGAACCTGTAACAACTACTTCAGCGGCAGATCCTATGGTACAGCAGAAAGTAAAGGATGCATTAAAGGATTTCCCTTCAGTTAACGTAGAAGTTGTCAACGGCGAATTGACTCTTACAGGAACTGCATCTTCGATTCAGGCAAGAAAAATCAAAGAATCTGTTGATGCTTTGAAAGTTGGGAAAGTTAATTACAATTACACCGTAAAATAATTCGAAATGAGCACATTACAAGATAAATATTCAAGCGTAGTATCTGCAGCCCAGTCTGCAGGTGTATCCAATCTTCAGGTTCAGGAACAGGACGGAATTTTATACGTTTCAGGAAATGCTTCCAATACTGCTGCTAAAGATGCCGTATGGAATGCTTTAGGAGCTATTGACTCTACCTATTCTGCTTCAGATATAAACATCGACGTACAGGTTGCGGGGCTTTCTGCCGGTGCCTCTCTTACGATCGCAACAGAAGATTCTAATCTGAACATCAGACAGGAACCTTCTACAGAAGCTGCCGTTGTCGGTAAAGCAGCAAAAGGATCTTCAGTGACATTAGTTGAACAGACTTCTGATGACTGGTGGAAAGTAAAAACCACTGACGGACAGGAAGGTTATGCATATTCAAGATACCTAAGAGCGTAACTTTTTTAAAACTTAAGTTTAAAAATACAAAATAAAGAACATCCCTGATGAGGGATGTTTTTTATTTTTCAGATTTCTGAAACAAATTGAAAAGTATATACTACTGCTATTATTTATAAAAAAAGTGTTTATTAAAAAAACCGTGAACTCACTGTTGGTGGGAAATAGCTGACGTTAAAAAAAAGACCATTGAGAATCAGACCTATCAGCTGTTTTTTAAAAATAAGTCTTTTTTTGGCAGTGATTTTGAATACAAGACGGCAGCATACCCTCGATCATCTAAAGATTACAGTATTGCTGATAATGACCAAACCAACCATTTATATATTTCTAAAATGATCAGGAGAAATTCTGATCATTTTTCTTTTTTAAATTATATGACTAATTATTTATTAATAAATTAGCAACAAATTTCAATTATGAAGATTTCTTTTTCACTGATCCTTATTTTACTTTTTATAACCGGGAAATCTCAGAATTCCGCTGAAGCAGACCTGTTTGTAAAAGATAATTTCAACAAAAAAGAATTTTATATCACAATGCGGGACGGTATAAAACTTTTTACTGCAGTTTACATTCCAAAAGATATTTCAAAAAAACAAAAATATCCGTTTCTGATGCAGAGAACCTGCTACAGTATTGCTCCTTATGGTGAGAATGAATACAGAACTAAATTAGGTCCCAACAAGTACCTGATGAACGAAAAGTACATTTTTGTTCTTCAGGATGTCCGTGGAAGATACATGAGTGAAGGAGTATTCACCAATATGACTCCGCAGGTAGAACGGAAAACAAAAAAAGAGGTTGATGAAAGCACAGATACCTACGATACGATTGACTGGCTGGTTAAAAACATCAAAGACAATAACGGTAAAGTAGGACAGTACGGCACTTCCTATCCTGGATTTTACACAGCTGTAGGAACTCTGGCACAGCATCCCGCCTTGGTAGCTTCCTCACCTCAGGCACCGATTTCAGATTTCTGGAATGATGATTTCCTTCATAATGGAAAATTTATGCTGGGTTACTTTAAAACCTTTCCTGTTTTTGGAGTTCAGAAAACAAAGCCTGAGCAAAAAGCATGGTATTCAGATTCTATGATTAAATCAACTTCGGAAGACGGCCTGAAATTTTACAGGGAACTAGGAACACTTAAAGAAGCTTATGATAAATATTATAAAAATAATTTCTTCATGACAGAAATTATGAATCATCCGAATTATGATGATTTCTGGCAGAAAAGAAACCTTTTACCCCATCTTAAAAACATCAGTCATGCGGTAATGACTGTAGGAGGCTGGTTTGATGCAGAAGATTTGTCAGGACCTTTAAATATTTATAAAACAATAGAAAAAACAAGTCCGAAGGCTAAAAATACGATCGTGATGGGACCCTTTTCACACGGAGCCTGGGCTCAGGAACAGGGAAAGCACTTTCACAACGAAATTTATTTCGGAGACAGCATCGCAACTTATTATCAAAAGAACCTTGAAACAAAATTTTTCAACCATTACTTAAAAGGAAATACAAAACAGGACGCCGGCTTACCTGAAGCAGTCATGTATGATACAGGAGCTAAAGAGTGGAAAGAATTCAGTGAATATCCTCCGAAAAATGCAAAAAAAATAAATTTCTATTTAGCCAACGGAACTTTAAAAAATATAGCAGGACAGAACGCATCAGAATATTACAGCGATCCTGACAATCCTGTTTTAAGTTCCACAAACCTGAAAGATTTTAACGGTTTCACTCCAAGGAACTATATGTCGGAAGATCAGAGATTTGCTGTGGGCAGACCTGATGTCCTTACTTTCACTACTGATATTTTATCGGATGATATCACGTTTGCCGGGGAATTAATGGCGAAATTAAACATTGCTTCTAGCTCTACTGATGCAGATTTTGCTGTAAAATTAATCGATGTTTATCCTGAAGATTTCAAACCGGTGGAGAAAAAAGAAGGAGTCATCTATGGGAATTATCATCAGATGGTAAGAAGTGAAATCATGCCTGCAAGGTTCAGAAATTCCCGTGAAAAACCGGAACCTTTGGTTCCCAATCAAAAAACTGCGGTTAATTTCAGATTACAGGATGTTGTCCATACTTTCAAGAAAGGACATAAAATTCAGATTCAGATCAGCTCGACCTGGTTTCCCCTGTTTTCTGTCAATCCGCAGAAGTTTTTGGCTAATCCAAATATGGCAACCAAAGAAGATTATACAAAGGCTTTTATCAAAGTTTTTGCGGATTCATCGATTGAAGCTCAGGTTTTGTGACTTCGAGAACCTCAGTCACCATCCCCGAATGTCAGTCAACATTAAGATGCAACTTTTCAAAAGGTCTATCTTAAAGATTTCATCAAAAAACACTAACCTTTTTCTACTTTAGAATCTTAACGAATAACTAGTCGAAATAAAGTAGGTGGCTGAGGCCCTCGAAGCCACCGTCCCCGAATGTCAGTCAACATAAGAACTTTTCAAAAGGTCTATCTTAAAGATTTCATCAAAAAATATTAACCTTTTTCTACTTTAGAATTTTAAAGGATAACTAGTCGAAATAAAGTAGGTGGCTGAGGCTCGAATGGTGACTTCGAGAGCCTCAGTCACCATCCAAGAGCCTCAATCATCATAAGATGCAACTTTTCAAAAGGTCTATCTTAAAGATTTCATAAAAATACTGACCTTTTCGACTGGAGAATTTTAACGAATAACTTGTCGAAATAAAGTAGGTGGCTGAGGCCCTCGAAGCCACCGTCCCCAAATCTCAGTCAACATAAGATGCAACTTTTCAAAAGGTCTATCTTAAAGATTTCATAAAAATACTGACCTTTTTCCTACTTTAGAATTTTAAAGAATAACTAATCGAAATAAAGTAGGTGGCTGAGGCTCTCGAAGCCACCGTCTTTATTCCTCAATAGTCCTGAAAGTCAGATTCACTCTCGGTGTTTTCACTTTCGTAGTCGGAGGGAGCCTGTGAAGCCAGTTTTCCTGAGTCGTTCCTTTCATGACCAGAAGACTACCGTTTTCCAGCATTATATCAACTCTTTCTTTGGATAATTTATGTTTGAAAGAAAATTTCCTTTCTGCTCCGAAAGTCACAGACGCAATTGCACCCTGCTTCTTTAAATCCTTTTCTCCGTCACTGTGATACGCCATTCCTTCACTTCCGTCATGGTATAAATTAAGCAGGCAGGAATTATAGGTCTCTCCGGAAACGGCTTCACATTTTTGTTTTAATGCCAATAATTCGTTAGTCCAGAGTTTTGCGTACTTCGTTCTGTTAGAATAAGTGTATTCAAACTCCTTTTCACCAAACCATGCTACTTTGCGCCTGGTAATGATCAGTTTGCCAAAAATGACCGCTTCATCATTTTCCCACGGAATTTCATTAAAGAGATATTGATAATATTTTTCGCATTCCTGATCAGAAAAAACCGCACCGTAGTAATCTGCAATCCCATCTTTAGGAAGGATGTTGATGGGGAATTCCTGTATATCGCCGAATAAATTCATCTGAAATCACTGTTATATTAAACATTAATATCTACTATAAGCAGATACAGTCATCTTTTAGGATACCTCTCATCCTATACAGGATCATCAGAAGCATAAACCCTCGAACTCTCCCAGCCGATCATCAGCTGCTTCCTGTCACTGCCCCACATATACCCTCCTGTTTTACCGGACGACTGTATGACACGATGACATGGAATTAAAAAAGCAACCGGGTTACTTCCTATAGCTGTTCCTACAGCCCGCGAAGATTTCGGATTTCCAATTTCACCAGCTAATTTTCCATAGGTTGAAAGTTTTCCCATCGGGATAGTTAATAAACTTTCCCATACTTTTAACTGGAAATCAGTTCCTTTGAGGTGGAGTTTAATCGTGTTCAGTTTTGTCCAGTCCAAATTGAAAATAGACAGCGCATTTTGCTGGAACTCATCTATTTTATCAAAAAAAGATGCATTGGGAAATTTATTGACTAAATCTCCCAATGCATTTTCTGTATTTTCTCCGAAAGCCATATAGCAGATTCCTTTTTCAGTGGAAGCGGCAATGATTCTCCCAAAAGGACTTTCGGAAAAACTGTAATTGATATGTAAGCTTTTTCCGCCGTTTTTATACTCTGCAGGCGACATCCCTTCAATTTTCACAAACAGATCATGTAACCTGCTGGTGCTTGAAAGTCCCGTCTCTGAGGCAGCTTCAAAAAGCGTTGCTTTTTCTTCTTTCAATAAACTTTTTGCATGTTCAAGACTGATAAACTGCAAAAATTTCTTTGGGCTTGTTCCGGCCCAATCTGTAAATATTTTCTGAAAATGTGCAGGACTTATACTCACGTGTCCGGCAACTTCATCCAAATTTGGCTGCTGCTTAAAATTACTTTGAATAAACGCAATTGCTTTCGCAATTCTCTGATAATCTATTTCTTCCTGTCTGGACATTTTCACTGTATTGATATCACAAATTTCCAAAGAAAAACTGAAAGAAAAAATCCGTTTCCTGCGGAATTTTAATCTCTGTTGATGTGATAATAGGCCAACATTTTATAATAAAGTTTTGCTGCCAGGAATGCGCTCGGCTTAGAATATGCAGAATCCATTAACTCAACGATATCAAAAGCGACAACATTACATTTTTCAAAAACCTTTCTTAGCAATTCCAAAGTGGGATACCACTGTAAACCACCAGGCTCCGGAGTTCCTGTAGAAGGCGCTATTGAAGGATCAAAAGCATCCAGATCGATGGTGATATAAACATTCCCGGAAACTTTTTCCAAAACATCATTGACCCAGTTCTCGTTATTGGCAATTTCATGCGCAAAAAACACTCTTCCTTCAGGTAAATATTCAACCTCTTCTACATCCATAGAACGGATTCCCACCTGAACCAGATTATGCTTTTGGTTGGCTTCAAAAACAGCACATGCGTGATTGGATGCAGAACCATGGAATTCCGGACGGAGATCTGTATGGGCATCTAACTGCAATACCGTAAGATTTTCAAATTTCTCTCCCACGGCACGGATCGAACCGATAGAAACTGAATGTTCTCCACCGAAAAGTGTAAATAACTTATCTGTTGAAAGAAGCTCTTTTGTTTTCTGATAAACCGCTTCTGTCATTGACTCGGGTGTAGCGTTTTCAGAAACTTCACCAGCCAGGTAAACTCCTTCCAGATAAGGCTCAGTACCTGTTTCAATATCGTAAAGTTCCATATTTTCTGAAGCATCCAGAAACAGTTCCGGACCTTTATCAGCTCCTTTCCCCCAGGTTGAAGTTCCATCATAGGGAACGGTTACCAAAACTACTTTTGAATTTTCCAATGAAGCATTTTCTTCAGGAATCCCTGCGTATGTTTTCATAATTTATGATTAAAAAATTAAATAATTTAAATGTTAAAATAATAAGGCAAAGATAAGAAGAACAATTTGCAAGTATTATAATTTACAAATCATAAGTGAAGAGTTTTATGTTTTTTTTAATCTTTTAATTTTTCAATCTTTAAATCCTTTTAATCTTTCAATCTTCAAAGATTCAAAGATTAAAACATTATTTTTGTACAAATTATCATTTTATGTCCTTAAAAGCTGTGCTGTTCGATATGGATGGCGTTATTGTAGATACAGAACCTTTGCACAGAAAAGCGTATTTCAAAACATTCAATGAATTGCACATTGATGTTTCCGAAGAACTTTACAGTTCTTTCACAGGTGCTTCTACCAAAAATGTCTTCGAAACTTTAATCAGACGTTTCAGTCTTTCTTATACATATGAGGAGCTGGCTGCCATGAAGAGAGCCCATTTCAAAGATTATTTTTATCATGATGAAGAGTTTGATTTGATACCGGGAGTCAGAAAACTGATTCAGCATTATTATGATAACGGAATTACCTTAATTCTCGCCTCTTCTGCGACCATGACTACGATCAATATGGTCTTCGAGAAATTTGAGCTGGAAAAATACTTCAGTGGAAAAATCAGTGGTGCGGATCTAAAAGAATCCAAACCTCATCCTGAAATTTTCATCAAAGCAGGTGAAATGTCAAATGAGGATTCAAAACACTGTATGGTCATTGAAGATTCCACCAACGGAATTTTGGCGGCGCACCGGGCGAATATTTTCTGTGCTGCGTATAAAAGTCTGCACACCCATCATCAGGATTACAGTCTTGCCAATATTGTAGTTTCAGATTATAATGAACTGGAAATTGATAAGATTTCGAATTTTATCAAATAAAAAAACAGCTTTCAAAGTATGAAAGCTGTTTTGATAAGTATTGGCTAAAGCCAATTGATTTATTGTATGAAAATGGGCTAAAGCCCTTTCTATTAATGATATGCTTAGTTTTTTGCTTACAGCAACAACTCAGTAACCCAATATTTTCAGAATATCTTCAGGTTCCTGTCTTTCTCTGAAAATCTCATACTGAAACTCTCCATTTTCATCTTTCTGAATCAGAATATGCCGTGGCTGTGGCATCAGACAGTGATGAACGCCGCCATAACCACCAATTGTTTCCTGATAAGCTCCCGTATGGAAGAAACCGATATACAAAGGTTTCGTATCGCTGAAAACAGGTAAATAAATGGCATTGGTATGCTGCTCTGAATTGTAATAATCATCTGAATCACAAGTTAACCCACCTAAGAAAACTCTTTCATAAGAATCTTCCCAACGATTGAGAGGAAGCATAATGAAGTGTCTTGAGATAGCCCAGGTATCAGGAAGGGTTGTCATGAACGATGAATCGATCATATTCCATTTTTCTCTGTCATTCTGACGTTTCTGAGAAATGATCTTATAGAGGTTGGCTCCACTCTCTCCCACCGTAAAACTTCCGAATTCTGTATAAATATTTGGTTCTTCAACGCCTTCCTCTTCACAGAATTTTTTAATCTGAGAAACGATTTCTTCGACCATATACTGGTAATCATAATCGAAATTCAAAGATGTTTTGATTGGGAAACCACCACCGATATTTAATGAGTTTACTTCCGGAGCAATCTTTTTTAAACGTGCATAAACACGAAGACATTTGTATAATTCGTTCCAGTAATATGCAGTGTCTTTGATACCGGTATTAATGAAAAAGTGAAGCATTTTAAGCCTCGCATTGGGATGCTCTGCAATTTTCTGGCTGTAATACGGGATAATATCTTTATATCCGATTCCTAATCTTGAGGTATAAAATTCGAACTTCGGTTCTTCTTCAGATGCGATTCTGATTCCGATATCGAAAGTGGTATCAATACTTTCAGTTAATTTATCCAGCTCGCGGTAATTATCAAGGATCGGAGTAATATTTTCAAAACCGCTGTTGATCATATCTGAAATTTTCGCCAGATAGTCATCTGTTTTGAAACCGTTGCAGATTACTTCAATATTTTTATCAACCTTACCCTCATGATAAAGTGATTTTACAATATCCATATCATAAGCCGAAGATGTTTCGATAGAGATGTCATTCTTCAGAGCTTCTTCAATAACAAATTTGAAATGGCTGGATTTTGTACAGTAACAGTACCTATAATTTTTTTTATAATCGATTTTCTCAAAAGCTTCCTTAAACCAGCCTTTTGCTTTCTGAATATTCTGAGAAATCTTCGGGAGGTAACTTACCTTTAAAGGAGTTCCAAACTTCTCAACAACTTCCATTAAGGGGATATCGTGAAAAGACAAATTGTTCTCAGAAACATTGAATTCTTCCGTAGGAAAATACAATGTCTGATCAATAAGTTCCGAGTATTTTATTTTCATTTTCTGACAAGTGAATTAAGAATGCAAAATTGCTAAAAAAGTTTGATTTTTTAGTTTTAAATTTTCTTAAAGTTTTCGAAGATTTGAAATTAGTAAAATCGTTCCGGTCTATGGAATTTTCAGAGATATTCCCTTCCTATAAAGATCATCAGATCCCCTTTCTCATAGGTAATGGTAACCTCATCTTCAACAGCAAAATTCCTGGTTCCTATTCTGGTGGTAACACTCAGATTTTCACGACTTAAGGACCAATTCAATCCCTGAGTTATCACCTGTTCAACTGTTGGGAAAGGATAGAGCGAGACGAGTTTATCCTTAACATTTTTCAGCAGATAAGTTTTGGGAATAAAAAAATATTCAGAAAATTCATCGTAAAATTTTATGTTTAAATTTTCTTTAAATGTATAAGCAACGGTGAGATTTCCCAAAAAATGATCCTGTTCTCCTCCACTCGCACCAAAAACATCAATATTTTTAAAGTCTTTTTCTGATATGATCTCTAAGGCTTTATGAAAATCGGTCTTTTCCTGATCCGGAGTATAAATGAATTTATCTTCATATACATTTTCATCCGCCCCTGAATGTGAATCAAAGTCACCGGAGATAAAATCTAATTTTTCCAACGGAAAACCCAATCGTTTTAAATAATGAAAAGCACCGTCTGTACAGGCAATCAGATCATAATTTTCCGGATCAGGAAAGGATTCCGGAGCATCTCCATTGATAAATAATAAAGCTTTTTTCATTATTCCGTCGTTTTATTCATCAGTTCCTGTACGTTCTGCTGTGTCATGATAATCCATTTCGCTACATTTTTACCCGGTCTTTTTTCTTCTGTTTTTTTTACGAAACTTCTTGCGTCCAGGTTATCTTCTGCATCAGGCTGCAATTCGATATATTTTTTATACGTTTCCAGCATTCTGTCCACTTCAGGATAAGTCAGTCCTTCTCTGTATAGCAGTTTCCGGTATGATCTTCCAATGAAATAATTGACCCCGGAATACTGTCCTGAATTTGCATCAATCAGAGGATAAGCTTTTTCAAAATAGAAAATTGCTTTCCTGAAATCGGGTTCTTTTTTACTAAAATTGTTAATTCCGCCATACCAGAGTGCTGCAGTGAATTCCGGCTGTAATGCCAGAATTTCATCAATGATCTTCTCTGCCTCAGCATTTTTATCCTGATTGATCAGGGATAAAGCCAATTGCGATTTTAAAATTGGATTCTCAGGATTTTCTTTCAGTCCCCTGCGGAAAATACTTTCGGCATCAGAAAATTTATTTTTGGAAATAAACTGGTCTCCCTCATCAAGATACACAGTGATGTCCTGAGAAAAAAGAGAATGAGAAAATATACAGAACAAAAGAAGAACTATTCTTACCATATTATCTTTCATTCGGATTCCAGTATTCTTCAGGCTCGTTGTTGATTTTTGAAATATATCTTGCCAGAACAAAAAGGTAGTCTGAAAGCCGGTTTAAGTATTTAATCAGTTCAGGACGTACTTCTTCAGATTCATTTAAAAAGACCAAAGACCTTTCTGCTCTTCTGCAGATGGTTCTTGCAGCGTGTAAAAATGTTGATGATTTTCCACCTCCCGGAAGTATAAAATACTGAAGCGGTTCCAATTTTTCTTCAAAAGCATCCATCCAGTTTTCGAGTTCTTCAATTTCCTGATTTGAAATAACCAGAGGAAGACGGGATTTTCCGTTTGCCAGCATCAGTTTGTCAACCGGTGTTGCTGCTTCAGAGCCTACCGTAAACAAATCAAACTGTATTTTTTTCAGCTGTCTTAAAACTTCTTCATCGCCAATATGACTTTTTGAGATTCCGATAAACGAATTGAGTTCATCAATATTCCCATAACTTTCTACTCTTGCGCTTGCCTTAGAAACTCTTGTTCCGCCATACAAAGCGGTCTGTCCTTTGTCGCCTGTTTTGGTATAAATTTTCATGGTACTAATGTACTTTTTTTTCTACAGCTTGAAAAATTGTAATATATTTATTTATCGGAAAAATACCGAATACGATGATGGAAAACATACAGGAAACACCAAAAAAAGGTCTTTTACAACTAAAATTTTTAAATCTTTTTATGGCCGATGTTCAGGCAGGAATCGGTCCTTTTTTAGGAGTTTTTCTGTTAGCACACCAGTGGGAAAGCGGCTTGATAGGAACCGTTTTATCGATAGCTGGTATTTTTGGGATGCTGGTCACTACACCCGCAGGTGCACTTATTGATATGAGTAAGAATAAGCGGCTTTATGTAATCATTCCTGCAATTTTCACAATCATTGCTTCGGGACTGATTTTAGTTTCCCAGGATTTTTGGCTGGTGACAGCATCTCAGATCGCTACTGCTGTTGCCGGTGCAGCCATTGGTCCTGCAGTCATCGGAATTACTTTGGGAATTGTAAAACAAAAGGGCTTTAACCGGCAGAATGGTATTAATCAGGCCTATAATCATGCGGGAAATATGATTGCAGCCGGTCTTTCTGGTTTTCTGGGATGGAAATTCGGGATGCCTGCAATTTTTATCCTGGCAGCTGTATTTGGTGTTCTTACGATTATAACCACATTTGCAATTCCCGCAGATAGTATTGATTATAATGCTTCGCGTGGTTTAAAAGAAGGAGAGGAACACCGTAACGATAAGGCCAGCGGCTTTAAAGTTTTATTTGAAACCAAAGCATTAATCATTCTGGCAGTCTGTCTTGCCTTTTTTCACTTAGGGAATGGGGCCATGCTTCCATTATATGGTTTGGCAAATGCTGCAAAAAACAGTAATGATCCCTCCTTATTTGTTGCACTTACCATTGTTATTGCTCAGGCTACAATGATTATTACATCGATAATTGCCATGAGAAGTGGTGCTGTAAAAGGATATTATTTTGTCATGCTCATTTCCTTTTTCTCGCTGCCGATCCGGGGTTACATTGCCTCCCGCTTTGTCAGTTCATTCGGAATTTATCCCGTTCAGATCCTCGACGGCATAGGCGCCGGATTACAGAGTGTGGCTGTCCCTGCTTTAGTAGCAAAGATATTGAACGGAACCGGAAGAATTAATGTAGGACAGGGTGCGGTGATGACAGTTCAGGGAATCGGTGCCGCTTTAAGCCCCGCAATCGGTGGCTGGATCGCACAGAAGATGGATTATGGTTCCGCGTTTTTGATTCTCGGGAGTTTCGCAACAGTATCAATCGTGGTGTGGATGGTTTTTGCCTCTTCTTTAAAAAAATGTTGTTAGAAGTTACGTCAGTTATTTAGATTTATAATTTAATTTTCAATGGATCATAATCAATTGATATGGTTGACTGCTTTGGTGACAACGGCATTCGTCATTATCCGTCCTTTTAAGATAGCAGAAGCTGTCTGGGCAGTTTCAGGTGCGCTTATTCTGATAGTTTCAGGTTTACTTTCCCTGAGTCAGTCTTTTGAAGGAATAAAAAACGGCAGTGATGTTTATTTTTTTTTAATTGGAATGATGCTTCTGGCTGAAACCGCTAAAGAAGAAAAACTGTTCGATTGGCTTGCTGCTTTTGCCACCCGTCTATCTAAAGGTTCACCCGTTAAATTGTTTATTCTTATTTATCTGGTAGGCACCTTCGTTACTGTATTTCTTTCAAATGATGCAACTGCAGTCGTTTTGACACCTGCTGTAATTGCTGCCATGAAAGCGGCTAACGTAAAACAGCCTCTTCCTTATTTACTCATCTGTGCATTTATTGCCAATGCAGCTTCGTTTGTTTTACCCATTTCCAATCCTGCTAACTTTGTTATTTACGGAAAAGATATGCCTTCACTTCCTGTGTGGTTCAGTCATTTTTTACTTCCTTCTCTGGTTTCTATTCTTGTTACTTTCATCATGCTTTATTTTACACAAAAGAAATCTCTCAGACAGAAAATAGAATCGGATGTTACGGTTCCCCAATTGTCTGTTGGTGGCAAATCTGCTGCCTTTGGAATTGCTTTTACGGCTGTTGTTTTATTAACAGCATCTTCATTCAGTCTTGATCTGGGTCTACCTACTGCAGTTACCGGGATTTTAACTTCACTTACTGTAATTCTAATTTCAAAAAAGTCTCCTGTGAAGATCATCAAAGAGGTTTCCTGGTCTGTACTTCCTTTAGTTGCCGGACTATTTATTATTGTAGAAGCACTGAATACGACGGGAATTATTAATCTTCTGGCATCTGTACTGACTGACTTTTCTGCTCAGTCACAAGATCTTGCAGTTTTTACAACTGGCTTAATAATGGGTTTTGGCAGTAATCTTACGAATAATTTACCCGCAGGATTAATTGCAGGAAGCACTTTACAACTTGCCCAGATTTCAGACTCAGTAAAGAATGCTGTACTGATCGGTATAGACTTAGGCCCGAATTTATCTGTTACCGGCTCTTTAGCTACAATTCTCTGGCTGGTCGCTTTAAGAAAAGAAGGTTACCGTATTTCTGCCTGGGAGTTTTTAAAGGTTGGTATCCTTGTAATGATCCCTGCCTTAATTTTGACGTTAGCAGTACTCTATCTTTAAATGACCAGGTCTAAAATTCTCCGGTCAAATTATACTATAAGATGACTTTAAGTTTCAGTCGTTCTGCTTTTTTTAAATCTTTGAAATAAAAAAACATCGATCTGATTTCCTACTGACAAACTGTTGTCATCATCTGACCTTACCTTTGTCTTAACATTAACAAAAAAACAAACACGTTATGACAACTACAGCAGCAACAACAAAACAATTTATCAGTGCAGCACAACTTCTGGAACATTGGCAGGGTCACAGAAACCTGACAAGAAGAGTTATCGACATGTTCCCTGAAAAAGAACTTTTCGGGTTTTCAATCGGTGGAATGAGACCATTTGCCCAATTAGCCGTTGAGTTGATCAGCATTGCTGGACCTGCCTTGAAAGGAATCGTTGACTCACAGGTGGAAGAGTTTTCAGAAGAAGCTTTTCAGCCGAAAACAAAAGAAGAAATTCTGAAAAAATGGGACGAGGAAACGGAGGTTATCAATCATTATTTTAATCTGATTTCAGAAGAAAGATTCCAGGAAACGTTCAATTTATTCGGTCAGTATGAATTTCCTGTTTATCAGAACATCCTGTATTTTATTGATAATGAAGTTCATCATCGTGGACAGGGCTTTACGTACTTGAGAGCCTTAGGCATTGAACCGCCGTTCTTCTGGGAAAGATTTTAATCTGAATTAAGGCCAACAAAAAAGCTTTCAGAAAATTCTGAAAGCTTTTTGTTATTAACGGTAAGTAAAGTAGCATCCACCGTGCTAACTCACTTACTCCCTATATACTTTTTCCTGTATATCGATATCTATTAAGGTAAGACAGATCTGAAGAATTTTTTGATATTTTCTTTCAGTGTCTGAAAAATTTCAGAAGTTCCAAATTCTTTATTATCGTAACCGATCGGGAATCCTTTTTCAACATATGCATTATTTCTATTCATTGTTAAGACCTGAAAATCCTTATTGACCTCTCCTAGCTGATCTGTATGAATATCAAGAAACTTCACTTTTGCGTCCTTTGAAAAATCAAGCTTTTTCAGGTCAATCGTTTTTATTTCTTTTTTAAGATCTGATCGAAAAGAAAGGTTCATATTTTTCACATCGATCACGGTCTGCCATTCACCTGCATGTATTGAATTTAAAATATTCCACGCATAATCTATTGGTTTATCATCATATTGATAGTTTTGCAGCATATAGTAAGCACGGTTGTAGCGGTCTTCCCATTTTCCCTGCTGTGCAAAATCAAACTTTTCACGTCCACCCAGAAAATCAAACTTTTCAGCAGCCTCCAGGTCTTTTTTATACTGATTATTACACAGAAGCGGCATCGGCATTTCTTTGTCTGTCAGCACGGTATATTTTCCGTTAAGCAGAGCTATGGTGGCGGAGTTTCCTTTGGCATCGGTCACGAAAAAATGACTTCCGGCAGCGTTTGGCCACCAGTCAATATTGGGGCCTGTATTCAGGTGATCTACAACTTCTTTTACAGAATTATAATGATCCAGCTGATATTGAATCCACTGTGCCCAGAACATATTGGGCTTTTTCGGATTGTAAACTTTTGTAGTTTCCTCCAGATATAATTCGACCAGAAAAAGTCCTTTCTCATTGACACCATAACAGGGGAAATCATACCCGAGAAGGTTGAAAGTCACCGAACCGTATTTTGAAATCCATTCTTTTTGAGCTTTTACATTATTTGTCGTCAGATTTTCCCAGCTTATATTTCTCTTTGAGACACCGCGTTTATTGACGACAATCATTCCCGGCATTGTTTTCCAGTTTTCATTGAAACCCACCACGCAGTGGTTTTTTCCTTTTAATAAAAAGGCGGAACAGGCTAACGCTGCGGCAGAATGTGTAAGCGTTAGTACCAATAAACTTCGTAAAAAAAACGTCTTCATGTATTTAAAATCTTTTTGCAATTTTAGTGATTAAATCTTTCATTTTAGTTTTTAAAAATTCCGGCTCCACAATTTCAGCATAGTCTGCAAAAGTAATCAGCCACCGGGGAAATCCTTCATCAATCCATTCTGTTTCAAAAGTCATTTCAATTCCTTTATCAGTTTCTTCTTCACTGATCAATCCGTAATAGCTTTTAGAATTCACCAGATACCCTATAATTTTTTTATCAACCAGTAATTTTACTTTTGTTGTGGTTTTTGATGCAACTCTGCGGTGGTCATTGATTTTTCCATACTCCTGGGAAAATGGAATTTCAGTTTTGGAAATTTTCATAATCCTGTCGACTCTGAACTGTCTGAAATCTTTTCTCAGTGTACAAAATGCCATAATATACCAGTAAGTGAATTCATAGAAAATTCCTACGGCTTCAATCGTACGGCTTGACACATTTGCATCAACACGCTGATATTCGATAGACAGCTGTTTTTTTTCAGCAATACTGTCCAGGATAATCGGAATAATATTTTTCACTGTATCATCTGATTTAGGACTATAATCAAATATATCGATCTGGTTTTCAATATTCTGAATTAGATTTTTATCCGAATTTCTCAAGACAGAACGAAGTTTTTCCATAGCAGTCTGATAATGATTCCCTAAACTCTGGTGGGAAAATTTCTGCATGAGTTTTTCAGCCGTTATGAAACTTAACACTTCTTCCCTGCTAAACATTACAGGCGGAAGTTTATAGCCATCCATGAGTGAATAACCGCTTCCAGCTTCACCGATTATTGGAATTCCGGCATTTTCAAGGGTTTTGATATCACGGTAGATTGTCCTTACACTGACCTCAAACCTTCCTGCTAGATCCTGTGCTCTTACGAGAGGTTTAGACTGTAACTGCGTGAGAATTGCAGTAACCCTGTCAAGTTTTTTCAGATAATGATCCTGCATTAATTTTCTTTGTAGGTTTTTATTAAACGGCCAAGGTTCAGACTTCTTGCAGAAGCGTCAAAAATTTCCCTGTATGTCCCGTCCTTTTCAAAAAGTTCATCATGGGTTCCGCTTTCTACAACATGACCTTTTTTCATCACATAGATTTTATCTGAATCTAAAATCTGGGAAAGAGAATGAGAAATTATAACTACAGTCCTGCCTTCTTTAATGGCATCTAATGAATTTTTGATCTGTTCGGTTGCAATTGCATCAAGACTTGCCGTGGGCTCATCAAGAAAAATAATGGGTGGATTTTTTAAAAAAAGCCTTGCAATTGCAATTCTCTGCTGCTGTCCGCCTGAAAGCTGGGTAGCATCATGCCGGTATTTTTCTGGTAGATCTAAAATCTGTTCGTGGAGGTAAGCTTTTCTTGCAGCTTCTTCTATTTCTTCAAACCCTGCATTCATATTTCCATAACGGATATTATCTTCTATACTCCCCTGGAAAATATGGTTCTTCTGCAAAACAAGTCCCAGGTCGCCACGCAGGAAAGTATTATTGTATTGATTCAAATCAACTTTATCTAAACTTATTTCACCGGAATCCGGCAGATAAAATTTACAGAGAAGATTGATAACCGTTGATTTTCCGGCACCGCTTAATCCTACCAGAGCCGTTGTTTTCCCATTTTCAATGAACATAGAAACATCATTCAAGGCTTTCGTGCCATTCGGATAGGTAAAGTTGACATTTTTTAATTCAAAATTGCCGGTAATTTTATTTTCAACAAAAGTTCCGGTCGGCTCCTTTTCCTGATCAGCATTCAAAATATCAAAATATCCTTCGGCATAGATCATTGCATCGTTCATATCATCATAGATCCTGTGCAGCTGCCTGATTGGTGAAGAAACGTTACTGAAAAGCATAATGTGAAGCATAATAGCGCCGATGGTCATCTGCTGATCCAATACCATATATACAGTAAGAAGGATAATTAAAACCACTCCGAACTGTTCAATAAAAGTTTTTAACCCGTCATAAATAAAATTGGTTTTCCTGGTAAACATCTGGCTGTCCATTAATTTCATCTGCAGGTCATACTGCTTTTTACCCTCAAATTTTTCACGGACAAAACTTTTAATCACCATAATTGAGTTGATTAAATTTAAGAGTCCTGAAGTTTTCTGTTCTCTCTGATTTCTCAGCGTCCTTCTCACACCTCCCAGCTTTTTTGCCTGTAACGAACTGATATAAAAATAGACAGGAACAATGACTGTGGATACCAGACCCACGTACACATTCTGCATATACATGATAATCAGTGCAATGAAAGCATTTGAAAACAGGGGAAGTATATCAATAAAAAAGTTCTGAACCAATCTTGTCAAACTTTCGATTCCGCGGTCTATCCTGATCTGTAACTTTCCGGATTCATGATTTTCATCATTAAAATAGGCAACCCGGTATGTCAGAATTTTATCGATTGCAGATTGTGCCAGAACCGAACTGACTTTAATCCTGATTTTTTCACCATAAAATTTCTGTCCGAAATTGATAAAAATATTGAGCAGCTCTTTTCCCAATAAGATAATTGAAATGACAATGAGGATATGGACTCCCTGATTCATAGGATCAGGAAAATGGGTAAGTTTTGTTACTTCATCCACCGTATATTTCAGAACCAGAGGATTCACCTGTGCTGCCAGAGCACCGATAAAAGTCAGAAATAAAGTACCATAGATCATCGGGCGGTACGGCTTTATAAAAGGAATCAGCTGTTTGTAAATTCCAAATAGGGTAACTGTGCGGTTAAAAGGTTTTGCCATGAATTGGTTTTAAAGAAAAACGTACCGTTTCTGAGAGAAAAGGTACGTTTTTATTATATTTCAGAGCAAATAATTCTCTTTTAAATTTAAACTTTATCCTTCATAAACATAGGTTGTCAGATAATGCAATTCGGGCTTACCTGCTGCTTTTGATTCTGCTTCTGCCTGTTCCAGAGAATACTGCAAATTGATTTCCTTACGCTGAAAAACAAAAGAATTATTCGCATTTTTATCAACCACATCAGCAAAAATATGCTCGATTTCAGAATTGGCTAAAGAAGCAAAGCTGATGTCTTCAAAACCATACATCAGTCTCAAATCATCGAACTGAGCAAACTGATCATTAACAAAACTCTGAAGCTGAGATTTGGATTCAAAATTACCCGCCCAGATATTATATGCATAGGTCTTCTTACTTGGCTTGTCAAAAATACTCTGATAAACAAAGTTTTCTCCCAAATATGCTTCTCTTACCTGCGGATCATTGGCCAGTTCCTCAGGAAGACCTTCTTTCAGGATCTTTCCTTCAAACATAATGTAGGTTTTGTTGGTAATTGCCAAAGTCTGCTGTACGTTGTGATCAGTGATCAGAATTCCGATGTTTTTATCGGTAAGGCTTCTGACGATTTTCTGAATATCTTCTACAGCAATCGGATCTACTCCGGCAAAAGGCTCATCCAGTAAAATAAAACTTGGGCTGGTTGCAAGACATCTTGCGATTTCGGTTCTACGTCTTTCTCCACCTGAGAGCAGATCACCACGGTTTTTTCTTACATGCTGTAATGAAAACTCTTCTATCAGTTCGTCACATTTGATCTGCTGCTCACGCTTTGAAAGTTTCGTCAGCTGCAGAACTCCCATGATATTATCCTCTACCGAAAGTTTTCTGAAAACAGAGGCCTCCTGAGCAAGATAACCGATTCCTTTCTGGGCCCGTCGGTACATTGCATCAGTGGTGATCTCCTGTTTGTCAAGAAAAATCTTTCCAGAAGTCGGCTTTACCAAACCAACGATCATATAAAACGAAGTCGTTTTTCCTGCCCCGTTCGGACCCAGCAAACCAACAATTTCGCCCTGCTGAACCTCTACAGAAACACCTTTTACAACTTTTTTGGGACCGTATTCCTTGATTAAGTTTTCTCCTCGTAAAATCATAAGGCAAAGATAAAGTTTTTTTGAATTTAAATTTCAGATTAAAAAAACGGTTACGTCAGTTTTATGATATTTTAATAGACGAATATTAATTTTCAGTTATCTTAACAATTCTATGTAACGATATCATAATAGATGCTACTTATAAATAATAAAAATTTAAATTATGGAAAATTATGGCTATTCAAAAGAAAACAACACACAACTGCAAAACAGTATTCCCTATAAATCGGAAAAGAAGATTACTGCGGCACTTTTAGGTTTGTTGGTCGGTTGGTTAGCTTTGAACAAATTCTATTTAGGTTATACGAAAGAAGGCATTATTCAGATTGTCCTAAACATTGTTACTTGTGGAGTTGCTTCGATTATTCCGTTCATTGAAGGTATTTTATATTTATTCATGAGTGATGAACAATTTGACAATACTTATGTTCATAATAAAAAAGGCTGGCTTTAGGTTTAATAAATTTCTTCTTTTTAGATTTGAACAATTTTTTTTCATAATTTTAAATGACCAATGACAATTTAATTTTTATGGAAAATAATCAACAGCTCACAGAACTTTTAGCTTTAGATCTTGGCATTAATCTGATCAACAGAAGACCTTACGCCAAGGAGGTTTTTAAATGGCAGGACATCGATCTTCTCCCTCATTCCTCCACAGACACGCTGCTCTGTGAAATTTACGAATGGAACGGCAGGAACTGGAGAACAACGAATAACAACCTGATAGGCTTTCTCTTTTCAGATATCCAGCTGGCAAAGGTTAAAGATCAGCTGGCACATGTTCCCAGACATGCAGCTCTGATCCCTGATTTTGAATTTACCAAAGAAAATATGATTGAATATGGGCTATCTCTCCCCTCTCTGTTCAATATCGGAATCAACGGAGATATTAACAGTGCCAAAAGTTTTTCCGTACGTGTCAACGGAGTAACAAAATCGAGAATTACAAACATTGATTCTCCGGGAATTGAGATTATGAGAAGTTATTCTGATTTCACGGATTCCCAATCGAAAACATACCGGAAAAACATCAAATTCAATTATCTGAGTACTTCTTTATTTTATGCAGAAAGTGTTGAGATTTTTCTTGAAAAAAATTCAGGTGTAAACGTAGATGTTAGTTTTCAGACGCAGAATGTCGAAGTGGAAGCGAAAGTTGATACCGATACCAAAAAACATTTTGTTTTAAAATACTCCGGAAATCAGGCTCCCTTTGCCGCTAAATTTATCAAAGGAAAAGATTTTAACATAATGTGATATATTTTTGCTAATTTAGTTTTTCACTAAAACAAGATTTTATCATGAAAAAATTAACAAGAAAAAGCCTAATGAAAATTAATGGTGGAAATATTAGATTTCCTGATGAAAATGGCAATTGTCAACCGGGATGGTATTTGTGCCCCTCAAATATCTGTGTGTATGATAAAGGTGGCCAGCAACCGATTGTACCGGGATCTCCTCATTACAATGCCTGTTTCGGATAGTAATTATTCTTAAAAAAACAGAAAAGCACTTCGATCGAAGTGCTTTTCACATTTATCCTTATTTATGTAAGAGCATTGCAGCTTCTTTGGCAGCGTAAGTAAAGATCATATCTGCTCCTGCCCTCTTGAAGCAGGTGAGACTTTCAATAATTGCTTTATCATTGTCTAACCAGCCATTTTGAGCCGCAGCTTTCAGCATGGCATATTCTCCACTGACATTATATACTGCAATGGGTAAATCAATGACTTCACGAACCTTTGCAACAATATCCAGATAAGGAAGTCCCGGTTTGATCATAATAATATCAGCACCTTCTTCTACATCTTTAAATACTTCATTTAAAGCTTCACGGGAATTGTGAAAATCCATCTGATAGGTTTTTTTATCTTTTGGGATCTCCAGATCATCTTTAGGTGCACTGTCAAGAGCACTGCGGAAAGGTCCGTAAAACGAACTTGCATATTTTGCAGCATAGCTCAGAATTCCGACATCATGAAATCCACTCTGCTCCAAAGCTTCACGAATCGCCAAAACTCTGCCATCCATCATATCACTCGGTGCCACTATGTCTGCACCTGCTTCTGCATGTGATACTGACATTCTGGCCAAAGCATCATTGGTCGCATCATTTAAAATTTTTCCACCCTCTATGATCCCGTCATGACCGTAGACTGAATAAGGATCTAAAGCAACATCCGGCATAATGACCATTTCGGGAACAGCATCTTTTATAGCTCTGATGGTATTCTGCATCAAGCCGTTTTTATTCCATGCTTCTTTCCCCGTATTATCCTTTAAGTGATCTGAAACCTTCATATAAAGATTTACCGCTTTTACCCCCAAAGAAAATAATTCCTTACATTCTTTAACAGTCAGATCAATGCTTCGTCTGAAAATTCCGGGCATCGATGAAATCGCTTCTTCTTTATTTTCTCCTTCCATTACGAAAACCGGCATCACAAAATCGTCTGTAGAAAGACTGCACTCTCTAACCAATCCCCTCATAGATTCATTTACTCTCAATCTTCTGTTTCTTGAATATATCATTTTGGAATACTTTTTGAATAATTTATTGCAAATTTAATATAAGTTCTATAAATAACTGTTGCAGATGATTATAGAATTTATTATTTTTGTTAGTAATAATTATGCAAATAATACGTTAGATGAAAAAACTTTTACTTTTAATCATATTCACGGGCGCTTTTGTTGGTTTTTCCAACAATATCAAAGCACAGATCAAGGAGCCAACAGCGACATCTCAGAAATCTGACGATGGTGTTCTTACTGCATACCCGAATCCCGCAAAAGATTTTCTGGTGGTAAAAGCCAAGGATTCTTCTTTAAAAATCAAATCAGTTATTTTCTATTCTATATTGGGAACACAGGTGGCCAACTACAATGTCAATACGAACAAAGCTGAAATCAATATTGAAAAATTAAAACCTGGGAAATATCTGATCAGGTATATTCTCAGTGACAATACGCAAAAAGTTACTCAAATAGTAAAACAATAATACTTAAATCCTGATAATCATCAGGATTTTTTATTTTGGATTTATTCTGCTTCAATATTTCCGTAACTTTCGGATTATTTTTTATACTCATTATAAAAACAAATTCATGCTGAAAGCTGATCATATTACTAAAACCTACAATGCCGGAAAAAAAACAGCACTGGAAGATTTTAGCATTCACGTTCCCCAAGGAAGTATTTACGGTCTTCTCGGACCCAACGGAGCGGGTAAAACCTCGTTTATCCGTATCATCAACCAAATTACACAGGCAGATTCCGGGGATGTTTTCATTAACGGAGAAAAGCTGAATCCCAATCACATCAGGGATATCGGTTATATGCCCGAGGAAAGAGGTCTGTATAAAAACATGAGTGTCGGAGATCAGATTCTCTATTTCGGAGAACTGAAAGGAATGAAAAAAAATGACGCTCTCAATGAAGCAAAAAAATGGTTTGAAAAGCTGCATATTGATCAGTGGTGGAAAAAAAAGCTTTCTGAACTTTCCAAAGGGATGGCTCAGAAAATCCAGTTTGTAGTCACCGTACTACACCGACCCCATCTTTTGATTCTTGACGAGCCCTTTTCAGGTTTTGATCCGGTCAATGCTAATTTGATTAAAGATCAGATCATCGAACTTAAAAACAACGGAACCACTATTATTCTTTCTACCCACCGGATGGAAAGTGTGGAAGAAATGTGTGATTATGTAGCATTAATAGATAATTCTAAGAAAATTATCGACGGAAGAGTATTTGATGTAAGAGAAAAATTCAAGAAGAATATTTTTGGAATCACACTTTCTGATGTGAATAATGAACAGCTTCAAAATTTTCAGAACAAATATGAGATCTTCAATCTATCGGAACAGAACAATCTGATTTCGTTTGACCTTAAAAATACCGTCAATCAGAATGATATCCTTCTGGATCTTGTCCAGGTCGGAAAAGTAAGGTCATTTGACGAAAAGATCCCGAGTATGAATGAAGTATTTATCAATGCTGTTGGTGGCAGCCGCTCTTAAATTAAATACCTCCATAATACGACATCTTCATGCACAGACACTGATAAAATCAGAAGATCTAATTTTATAGTACACAACAACGGAATTTATCCATGAAAAATATTTTTTTAATTACCAAAAGAGAATTTCTTACTCAGGTTAAGAAAAAATCATTCATTTTGCTTACTTTACTCGCTCCTTTAATGATTGTTGTTTTCGGAGCAGTAATCGGACTGATGTTCAAAGCGAATGAATCCCACAATATCATCGAAGTGGTAGACAACAGCGGGCTTTTCAAAGGTCAGCTGAAATCTAACGATAAACTGGAATATATTTTTGTTCCGGCAGCTGATGAAAAATCTAAAATCAAGAATCTGAAAGGCAATGAATACTTAGATGGAATTCTTATCTTACCTCAGATCTCAGGTCAGAATTTTGATGACCTTGAAAAAAACACCAGGCTGGTTGTCAATACAAAAATTGGTCTTGATACCAAGCAGCAGATTATTTCTGACATCAGTAATGTGATTAAAAAGGAAAAAATCAAGCAATTGGGTATTGCTGAATCTCAGCTCAACAATCTTGACAAAAGTTTTGAACTGAAGACTATTAATGTTTCAGAAGACAATAAAGAGGATTCGGATCTGGCTTTCGGTGTAAAGACAGGATTAAGTTTAGGATTAATGTATGTTACTTTTATGTTCATTATAATTTACGGAGTCCGTGTCATGAGAAGTGTTCTTGAGGAAAAAAATAACCGTGTAGTAGAAATTATCATCTCTTCTGTAAAACCTTTTGAACTGATGATGGGTAAAATTCTTGGTGTAACCATGGTGGCTCTTACACAGTTCATTATCTGGATTACGATGTCAGTAATCGGAGCTTTGGTATTGAATACAGGTTTTTCATCTGTTCAGAAAAATATACCGGGAGCTAATAATGAATTAACTGAAAAATTAGATATAGCTCAGATTGCGACACAGGTTTCTCACAGTTTACTGGATCTTAATTTTCCTTTAATCATTTTTGTATTTATTGTATTTTTCCTTTTGGGATACATTTTTTACAGTTCGATCTACGCAGCAATAGGCTCCGCAGTTGACAACGAAACGGAAACACAGCAATTTACTTTATTCGCTATTTTACCTTTAACTTTAGGAATGTACGGAAGCTTTTCTCTGATGAATAATCCTGACGGACCGTTAGGTTTCTGGTTATCCATTATTCCTTTCACATCACCCGTTGCCATGATTGCAAGGATACCGTACGGCGTTCCGGCATGGCAGATTGCCTTATCTATATTCTTGCTTCTTGCCACAACTATTTTTATGATTTTCCTGGCAGGAAAAATTTACAGGGTTGGAATTTTGATGTATGGAAACAAAGCAACACTTAAGGAACTTTGGAAATGGATCAGAAGTTAACAGATGATCATTTTCATTAAAATTTTAAAAATTAAAGAAAGCTAATTATTGCTTGATTCACAAACTTGAAGCGTCCTGTTTTCAAATACAAAAACTCCCGAAATAATATTCCGGGAGTTTTTGTATTTTATGTTTAAATGAAAACTTCTTAATTAAAGATGTAGCTTAAGCTTACACTCAAAACCTGTTCAGATTTCTTTTTAGCAGAGTTTGGATCTAATTTACTTTCATCCAAATCCGGATACGTATTAGATAATCCGAAATCATATTTTAAAGCAACTTCAAGTTGTCTTTTATAGCTGTACCCAAGACCTGCACCAATGGCGAAGTTAAATGATTTAGCCTTTCCCAGCTGATCTGTTCTGTAGATTTCACGGGATTCGTTTTTAACTTTCTGGTCGATAAGGAAATTGAATCTAGGTCCGATCAACCCAAAGAATTCCGATTCAGCTTCTGAAAAATATCCTTTGAAGGAAACAGGAACGCTGATGTAGTTATTTGCATACATTGCATCATAACCTGCCAAACCTTTAGCATCTTTATCTTTTCCGGATTCTCCTGCTCCATAATATACCACTTCCGGCTGAAGATAAAACTGATTGGAACTTCCCATTGGGATTAGTGCCAAAACTCCTCCCTGAAAAGCAAACCTTGCTCCGGAGGGATTATGAGCATTTTTAACTCTAGAGTAATTTGCGCCTGCGGTTACTCCAAATCTAGTACTGCTTAGATCTATTTGTGCAAAGGATATCGCAGAAAAAGCCAAAGCGGATGTTAATAAAAATTTTTTCATATGTACATTGTATTGTTTTAAATTTATCCTGAATAAAATCAGGAAAGAAATGTAACCGCCTTTCTGCTCATTGCTTGCTTCTAAGTCAGTCAAGGCGATTACATATCATTTTATTGTTTAGGAGGTTATCCTAAAACTTTGGCTACGGTAACACCAATGTCAGCAGGGGAATCTACTACATTGATACCGTTTTCTCTCATAATTTCCATTTTAGCCTGAGCTGTATCCTCGTCACCTCCTACGATAGCACCTGCATGCCCCATCGTTCTTCCTTTAGGAGCAGTCTGTCCTGCGATAAAACCAACAACCGGTTTTGTAGAACCGCTGGCTTTGTACCATCTCGCTGCTTCAGCTTCAAGACCACCACCGATTTCACCAATCATTACAACCGCTTCAGTTTCCGGGTCGTTGATGAATAATTCCAATGCTTCTCTTGTGGTAGTTCCAATAATTGGATCACCACCGATTCCAATGGCGGTAGAAACACCATAACCGGCTTTTACCACCTGATCAGCAGCTTCATAAGTCAGAGTTCCTGATTTTGAAACGATTCCTACTTTTCCTTTTTTGAAAACGAAACCTGGCATGATACCAATTTTAGCTTCATCAGAAGTGATGATTCCCGGACAGTTTGGACCGATCAATCTGCATTCTCTGTCAGCGATATAAGATTTTACCTTTACCATGTCTGCAACAGGAATACCTTCTGTAATACATACGATTACTTTGATTCCCGCTTCCGCAGCTTCCATGATTGCATCTGCAGCGAATGCTGGCGGTACAAAGATGATACTTACATTGGCTCCTGCCTTGGCAACAGCGTCAGCAACAGTATTGAATACCGGCTTTCCTAAGTGCTCGCTGCCTCCCTTTCCAGGTGTGACACCACCTACTACGTTCGTTCCGTACTCAATCATCTGACCTGCATGGAAAGTACCTTCGTTACCTGTAAAACCTTGTACAATTACTTTAGAATCTTTGTTTACTAAAATTGACATTTTATTGTTGTTTTAATTTATTTTTTGATTTCTTATTAATGCTCACAAATTTACTTATTTTTCTTTGAATTCAGATAAAACACGGCAAATTGTTATTCAAGATTTCTCAGTTTCACCTCTTTTTTAAGGTAAGTTTTATAATCTTCAGCAAACATCCCGATGTATGTTCCTTTTTTCAGATCACGGTTAACTCCTGTTTTACCTAACAAAACAGAACCGCTTTCAATCGTGTTTCCTGAAGCGATACCGACCTGTCCCCACAAGGTAACTTCATCCCCAATGATACAACATCCGGCGATACCGACCTGAGAAGCAATTAAACATTTTTTTCCAATAACGGTATCATGACCAATCTGAATCTGATTATCCAGTACTGAACCTTCACCAATGATGGTAGAATCGGTGACCCCTCTGTCGATGGTACATCCGTTTCCTATTTCAACATTGTTACCGATGATTACATTTCCTACCGAGATTAAGCGGTCAAAATCACCGTTTGATTTTCTATAGTAAAATGCATCACCTCCCAATACTGTATTAGACTGAATAATCACATTGTCACCAATTACTGTACGATCTCCTATCACAACATTAGGAAAAATTACTGTATTTTTCCCAATCGTGATATTATTTCCAAGAACTGCTGAAGGATGAATTTTTGTACCCTCTCCTATTTCAACGTCATGGAGGGTTTCAGTAAAATTATAGATTTTAGTAAAATGAGTATTGATCTTGTTGAAATCCGCAAACGGATCTTCAGAAATCAACAGTGCTTTTCCTTCCGGGCATTCAACTTCCTTATCGATCAGGATGACAGTTGCTTCGGAATTTAAAGCTTTATCGTAATATTTCGGATGATTGACAAATACAATTTCACCGGATTTTACTCTGTGAATTTCATTTGTCCCTGAAACCTGAAAATCTTCGGAACCTACAAATCTCGCTCCGATAAGATCTGCAATTGTTTTTAGTTTTTGTGGATGATGAAAAGTCATATATATTTATATTAAAAAAGGATGAACTACTTACATCAGTTCATCCTTATATTAATTAATTTTCACTAAATAAATATTGTAAATAAATAGTATTACACATATTATAAATACAATGAGTAAATTTTTGCGAATATTTTTTGTGTATTCCTTATCTATAAAATAAAGCAAAATCCAGCCAAAGAAACAGATGACAGCTGTAAAATCTCTGATGTACTGGAAGGTTTGCATTATCGGTAAAAAATTATTTTACTCTTTCTAAGTAAGATCCGTCTTCGGTGCTCACTTTGATTCTGTCACCAGGTTCGATAAATAAAGGAACCATTACTCTTGCTCCTGTTTCAACGATCGCATTTTTCAGTGCGTTGGTCGCTGTGTTTCCTTTTACACCCGGATCAGCTTCGGTAACTTCCAAATATACTGACTGTGGCAATTCTGCAGAAAGAGGAGTTTCATCAGCTTCCTTCAAAATGATGGTTACTTCTTCACCCGCTTTCATCAGCTGAGAATTTTCAATCATTTCTTTATCAAGATATAATTGAGAGAAATCTTCATTATTCATAAAGTGAAAACCGTTCTCATCATCATAAAGATATTGGAATTTTCTGGTAATTACTTTTACTTCATCAATTTTATGACCTGCAGAAAAAGTATTGTCGAGAACTTTTCCGTTGGTTACTGATTTTAGTTTCGTTCTTACGAAAGCAGGTCCTTTACCCGGTTTTACGTGAAGAAACTCGATTACTTTGAAAATATCATTGCTGAATTCAATACAGAGACCTTTTCTTATATCGTTACTTGTTGCCATACTTTTGGTTTAAAGTTTCAGGATTAAAATGTAAGTTTTAATCCCGGTTTTTATAGTTAATTATTTTTTATTTATACTCGACTTTCGATGATCACTCCTTTCCTGTTCCATATCCTTTAACGATACCTCTTGGAGAGTTTTGGATAAACTGGAGAATTTCATCTCTTTCAGCGGTTGGAAGCATTTCTTTTTCGATGTGCGAAACTGCCTGGGAAACATTCATTTTCATCTGGAAGATTGCTCTGTAAATTTTCTGGATTTCAAAGATTTTATCATTGGTAAAACCTCTTCTTCTCAGACCTACCGAATTGATTCCTGCATAAGACATAGGTTCACGTGCTACTTTCACATAAGGCGGAATGTCTTTTCTCACCAAAGTACCTCCTGAAATCATCACATGCTTACCGATTTTACCGAACTGGTGTACAGCACTTAAGCCGCCCATTACTGTAAAATCACCAATTTCCACATGACCGGCAATTCCACATCCGTTAACGATGATTACATGATCACCAATCACACAGTCATGCGCAATATGAGAGGTTGCCATAATCAGACAGTTGTTTCCGATCTTTGTAAAACCTAAAGCTTTTGTTCCTCTGTTTACGGTAACACATTCTCTGATGGTTGTTTCATCACCAATAATTGTCTGAGTGTCTTCTCCATCAAATTTCAGATCCTGCGGAATGGCGGAAATAACAGTTCCGGGAAAGATCCTGCAGTTTTTTCCGATTCTTGCTCCATCCATAATAGTCACATTAGAACCGATCCAGGTACCTTCCCCTATTTCTACATCCCCTGCAATGGTAGTGAATGGTTCTACAACTACATTTTTACTGATTTTTGCTCGTTTATCAACGGCGGCTAATTGATGAATCATCTACTCAACTTTATTTTTTGCAACCTGAGCCATCAGCTCAGCTTCTACAGCTATGGTATCACCAACATATCCGTACCCCTGCATGTGCACGATACCTCTTCTGATTGGTTCAATCAATTCAATTTTAAAAATCATTGTATCTCCCGGAACTACTTTTCTCTTGAATTTTACTTTATCCATTTTTATGAAATAAGTAGAATAGTTTTCAGGATCCGGTACACTTGCCAAAACAAGAATACCTCCGGTCTGTGCCAGCGCCTCAACCTGTAAAACTCCCGGCATTACCGGCTCTTTCGGAAAGTGACCAACAAAGAAAGGTTCGTTCATGGTTACATTCTTGAGACCTACTACATGAGAATCTGATAATTCAAGAATCTTGTCTATTAATAAAAACGGAGGTCTGTGAGGCATTAATCTCATGATTCCGTTAATATCGAAAACAGGTTCTTTATTTAAATCGAAATCAGGTACGTTTTTCTTTTTCTGTAATTTCCACTGACGGTTCAGTTTTTTTGCAAACTGGGTATTTACAAAATGTCCGGGTTTGTTGGCAATAATCTTACCCTTTATTTTCACTCCACACAGTGCCAGATCACCAATTACATCAAGTAACTTGTGTCTTGCGGCTTCGTTAGGATAATTTAATGTCAGATTATCAAGGATACCGTTGGGTCTGATCGCAACGTGATCTTTACCAAAGGCTTTCTTTAATTTTTCTGTTGTTTCAACAGTAAGATCTTTATCAACATATACAATCGCATTAGAAATATCTCCCCCTTTGATCAAACCGTGATCAAGAAGCATTTCCAGTTCATGTAAAAAACTGAATGTTCTTGCTGAAGAAATTTCTTCTTTAAATTCTGAAATATTTTTCAGGGTAGCATTCTGAGTTCCTAACACCTTAGTCCCAAAATCTACCATTGTTGTAATTTCGTAATTATCTGAAGGGATAATTGTAATTTCTGAACCGGTTGCAGGATCACTGTAGCTCAATACTTCTTTCACTACCAAATATTCTCTGGCTGTCTTCTGTTCTACAATCCCTACACTTTCGATGGCCTCAACGAAAAATTTGGAAGATCCGTCTAAGATCGGAGGTTCTGAAGCATCCATCTCCAGATAAGCATTGTCGATATCGCAACCCACTAAAGCCGCTAAAAGATGCTCACAGGTATTGATTTTCACGCCAAGCTTTTCCAGGGTAGTTCCTCTTTCAGTGGCGACAACGTAATTGACATCAGCTTCAACCTGAGGATGACCCTCCAAATCTGTTCTGACGAAGATAAAACCCGTATTTTCTTTGGCAGGTTTGATGGTTAATTTTACTTCTTTACCAGTATGAAGGCCAATTCCGGATAGAGTTACTTCTTCCTGAAGTGTTTTTTGCATATCACTCATTAGTCTGATCTTTTGAGTTATTCTCAAGATTATTTATTCTTTTTACGAGCTCAGGAAGATTCCTGAAATGAACGTAGCTTCTAAGATAGTCATTATAACTGATTGCAGGGGAGCCATATAAAGTTTCTCTGTCATTTACATGAGAAGTTACTCCGCTCTGGGCCTGAATTTTCACCTGATTTCCGATTTTGATGTGTCCTACAATTCCTACCTGACCGCCAATCTGATTCCAGTCTCCGACGATTGTGGAACCTGCAATTCCGGTTTGTGAGGCAATTACGTTATTCTGCCCGATTTTTACATTATGGGCAATCTGAATAAGATTATCGATTTTAGTTCCTTTGCCAATCGTAGTTGAGCCAATTGTTGCCCGGTCAATACTGCAGTTCGAGCCAATTTCAACATCATCCTCGATGATAACATTGCCCAGCTGAGGTATTTTTTTAAAGCCTTCCGCAGTTGGCTGAAAACCAAAACCGTCACCACCGATCACCGTATTGGAATGAATGATACAGTTATCTCCAATAATACAGTAGTCATAAATTCTTGCTCCACTGTCTATTTTACAGTTTTTGCCGATTTTCACTCCTTTACCGATATAAACCTGAGGATAGATCTGTGATCCTTCTCCAATTTTAGCTTTTTCAGATATATAGGTGAATGCTCCGACATATGCCCTGTCTCCTACCACAGCAGTATCGTGGATAGAAGCACCGTCTTCAACGCCCTCTTTTCTTCCCTGCATTTCCTGATATAAATTCATCAGAACCTGAAATGAAAGATAGGCATCTTTTACAGCAATGATGGTCTGTCTGTAAGTATCTTTAGTTAAAATGTTTTCCGAAACTATAAGTACGGAACATTCTGAAGTTTCCAAGTGGTGAGAAAAACGCTCCTGGGCAATAAAAGAAAGATGCCCGGTTTCCCCGCTTTCAATAGGTGAAACCCCTGTTATAAGTGCATTTTCGTCACCTATAATTTTTCCGTCAATAAAACTCGCAATTTGCGAAGCTGTGAATTCCATATTCTGCAAAGATAACAAATTCTATTATTCACCAACATTTTTTAGTTTATGGAATATCGATTTTAATATTCTTTAAGAATTCAAAGCTTTTAATGTCTTGGAAAAGTAAGTATGTAGCGGGTAGTTTTATTGGTGATTAAACCTGATAAAAGCTGATCCTCCGATTCATCAAGTCTAAGGATTTTTCCGCTTTTCTGCAATAAATAAATAGGCTGTCTTAATGTATTGTAAGGCAAAAGACTCCGTTCAATCTCGTGTACAAGTTCGTGAGCATTGGTTATCCCTAAAAACTCATTCGTGCTTTTTATTTTTTCTTCAATAAATCCCGGATCAAAAGGCTGGGAAGAAATGATGGTCTTAGGAAGGTTTCTCTGAATTACACACTGACACCAATAGGACAGAATAAAATCGTCGGCAGTCTGCCATAATTTCATGGCATGAATAATATCATTATCATCCATTTGGGTAAATCTGAGGATATCTTCTTCACTTTCTCCGCTTTTTTCACGATTCAGAAAGTACTTCAGATTCTCAGTTGCAGGTAAATCTATTCCCTGTGAAGCCAGGTATTTTGCTCTTTCTAAAATTTTAACGAGAATAAATTCTGCCAATGCCGATGTTTTATGATAATATACCTGCCAGTACATAAACATTCTTGCCGTCAGGAAGTTTTCAATAGAATAAACTCCTTTGGCGTCAATGACCAATTCTTCTTCACAAACATTCATCATTGAAATAATTCTCTGGGTATTAACATTCCCTTCCGAAACACCCGTGAAAAAGCTGTCTCTTTTCAAATAATCCAGACGGTCGACATCTAACTGTGAACTTATTAACTGATTGAAAAACTTACGGTGATATTTGCCCTGAAACATTTCGATTGCCGTTGATAATTCTCCATTAAACTCATCATTCAATCGGTTCATTAAGAGCAACGACAGATTTTCGTGATGCCAGTCATTCATCAACCTGTTTTCCAAAGCATGCGAAAAAGGTCCGTGACCAATATCGTGCATTAAAATGGCCAGCATAGCTCCTTTTTCTTCTTCTTCAGAAATCTTAATCCCTTTCTGTTTTAGTGTCTCCAGAGCGGTAAACATCAGATGCATGGCTCCTAATGCATGATGGAATCTTGTATGGGTCGCACCCGGAAAAATTAAATTTAAAAGTCCGGTCTGCGAAATTCTTCTCAATCTCTGAAAATAGGGATGTTCGATAATATCAAATAAAATCTCATGAGGAATTCTGATGAAACCGTGAACAGGATCGTTGATAATTTTAAGTTTATTCTGCATAGAAATACACTGTGATAACTGCAAAATTAAGGTATTAAAGTCAATTCTACGAAAATTGTAAAATTTATCGAATGAATTTTCCTTAATAATGCTTTAAACAGTGAAGTTTTGCAGTATCTTCATACCACATATTATAAATATGAAAGAGTCAGAATTCTTTAACTAAGATTTAACTTTTAGGTGAGTCAATTTGGCTTTTGTTAAAGCCTTTTGGTCACAGTTTTGATACAATAATAACAGAAAATAAAACTTTTATGTCAGAAAAAATATTATGGATCGATGATGAAATAGATTTACTCAAACCTCATATCGTATTTTTGGAAAAGAAGGGTTATCATGTAACTCCTGTCAATAATGTAAATGAGGCTTTGGAACTGATGGATTCAGAAAAATTTGCATTGACACTTATTGACGAAAACATGCCGGGAATCTCAGGCCTGGAGGCTATTCCGATGATCAAAGAAAAAGACAGTTCTCTGAAGATTGTAATGGTCACCAAAAGTGAGGAAGAACATATTATGGAAGAAGCAATCGGCTCTCAGATTGCAGATTATATTTTAAAGCCGGTAAATCCTAATCAGATCCTTTTATCACTCAAGAAAAACCTTCAGCAGGATAATCTTGTTGAACAAAAAACAATCCTTCAGTATCAGCAGGAATTCAGAAACCTTTCGATGGAGCTTTCCTATTTAAGAACCTACCAGGATTGGGCTGAATATTATAAAAAGATTGTTAACTGGGAACTTAAATTCGACAAAGTTGCTGATAACGAATTTGCTGATCTGCTGCAGTCTCAAAAAGAGGAAGCCAATATTCAGTTTGCGAAATTTATTGAAAACAATTATGAAGACTGGCTTAATGGTAATGATAAGCCCTTAATGAGCCATACCCTATTCAGGGATAAGGTAAAACCGGAAGTTGAAAAAGACAAAGTCCTCTTGCTTATGGTTGATAACCTGCGATATGATCAGTGGAAAGTGATTGAACCTCTGTTTACAAAATATTACAATAAAGTTTCGGAGGATTATTATTACAGCATTCTTCCAACAGCGACTCAATATGCAAGGAATTCCTTCTTTGCAGGGATGCTTCCATCAGAAATCGAAAAGCGTTTCCCTGACAAATGGTTTAACGATAATGAAGAAGGAAACAAGAATGAATTTGAAAGGGATTTCCTTGAAGATCAGATGAAAAGAATTGGTTTAAATTCTAAATCAATGAAATACCTGAAAGTGTTGAATGCAGATTTCGAGAAAAAAATCTACGAAGATTTTAATCAGCACAAAAACAATGATCTTTTGGTGATTGTTTACAACTTTATTGATATACTTTCTCACGCTAAAACAGATAATCATATTGTTGATCAGTTAATCAGAGATGATAAGACTTTCCGATCATTAACATCCAACTGGTTTGAGAATTCATCATTAATCAAAATTATTAAACTGGCAGCAGAAAGCGGATTTAAATTGGTGATTACCACAGATCACGGAACTGTTTATGTGAAAAAACCGAGCCGTGTTGTAGGTGACAGAGAGACCTCGACCAACATCCGTTATAAAACAGGAAAAAGTTTAACCTATGACGATAAGGATGTCTGGGCAGTAACAAATCCTGAAAAGATATTTTTACCTAAAGGAAATTTAAGTTCAAAATATATTTTTGCAAAGAACAATACATTTTTAGCATATCCTAAAAATTACAATCATTTTGTCAATTATTATAAAGAGACTTATCAGCATGGTGGAATTTCTTTAGAGGAATGTATCATTCCGATAAGCATTTTAGAACCTAAATAGTTTTTCATAGTTATTATTTTGGGTCCGGGCGGTAAAAATTCAGTTTTACCGCCCGGATTTTTTTATTGACACTTCTTATCAACTGATCTTAAGTCTCTGCATACAAAAAACTCATATCCGTGATAGGAAAAAGTATATCTTAGTACGATTACTGATTTTGAATCTGATCATAATACTCAATCATCATTTTCCTCCGGTCATTTCTTTTGTTATTTTTGTACTCTACAATCAAAATCTATTTTACTTTAATTCACACAATTTTAATGAGATTAATCACCTACAATGTCAACGGAATAAGAGCAGCCTTTACGAAAGATTTTTTAGGCTGGCTCAAAACTGCTGATCCTGATATTATCTGTATACAGGAGAGCAAAGCAGGAAACGATCAGATTGACATCGAAAGCTTAGAAAAAATCGGTTATCACAGTTACTGGCACTCAGCAGTTAAAAAAGGATACAGTGGTGTCGGCATTGCCTCAAAAATCCAGCCTCTTCATATTGAATATGGATGTGGAATAGAGAGCTATGATAATGAAGGAAGAATTATTCGTGCAGATTTTGAAGGCTATTCTGTGATTTCAGTTTATGTTCCTTCGGCATCCAATATAGAAAGACTGGAATTTAAAATGCAGTTCTGCCACGATTTTTTAGAATACATTAAAAATTTAAAGAAAGAGATTCCGAATCTTATTATATCGGGTGATTTTAATATCTGCCACCAAGCCATTGATATTCATAACCCGGTTGGTTTAAAAAACACTTCAGGCTTTTTACCAATGGAAAGAGAATGGATGACCAATTTCATCAATGAATGCGAACTGATAGACAGCTTCAGACATTTCAATAACGAGCCCGGCAACTATACCTGGTGGAGTTACAGGCAAAATTCGAGAGCCAATAATAAGGGCTGGCGACTGGATTATAATTTCGCATCTTATTCTTTGAAAGATAAACTCTCAAGGGCTGTTATATTGAAGGAAGCGGTACATTCTGATCACTGCCCTGCAATGATTGAAGTCAACCTCTAAAAACAATAAAGCCAGCTGAATCAGCTGGCTTTATTTTAATTTTAAGAATCGTATTACATTTAATCGACAATTTCGTACTCTACCGGGATAATACCTTTCTGTATTCCCCCAATCTCATCGAACGCTGCTTTAGACATATCTAATGCTCTTGATGAATGAAAAGGTCCTCTGTCATTAATCGTTACAATTACCTCTTCTCCATTATTCAGATTGGTTACCTTAATTTCTGTTCCAAAAGGAAGCGTTCTGTGTGCTGCAGTTAGTTTTGAATTATTAAAAACTTCTCCGCTTGCTGTTTTTTTACCATTAAACTTGTCGTGGTAATACGACGCATAACTTGTTTTCTTCGCATCTTCGGCATTATTCTTGAAAGAATAAATACCTAGTGTTGAAATCATCATTATGATTACGAGAATGAATCTTTTCATCATTTTGAATTATTTTATTGTTTGACAGGGCAAAAGTATACTGAAAGTTTTTACTCACCTATTTTAAATGTTAACAAACCTTAATAAAAGATTAAAAATAACTTAAAATTTATTCTAAGTACCTATTAACAGGACGTTTAGAAGGCTATGTTAAAAAACGTTAAAATTATAGAGTAAAAGTTAACATAATTAACTGCTTCAAGTGTCTTTAAAAGCGATATTAATTTTTAAATAACTGATAATCAAATATTTAATTAATTCTATTTTTGCTAAAATTCACATTATTTTTCACTAATTATTCATCGAAATTTATTATCACCAGATCAGATAGAGAATAAAAACAGATCTGAAATCATGTATTTATTTCATACATTTCATCAGTTTGTATGATTAAGGTATTGTTACTTTTTCAAGTCAAAAGAAGTGCTTTTTGAACAGAGAGCGAAGAAAATCTTAATGAAATTGAAATTAACTGAAGTTTATACGATACTGGCACTTTCTTAATTGGCAAGATCCACTTACCATTTTTTATTTTTATTTCACTATTCAAATAACTCAGATAAGGAATATGACAACATCTCTTTCACAGGTACCGCATATGCAACAAAAAACCAATGACTTGATCATTGGTTTTTATTTTTGTTTAAAATATCTATTCCTATATCAGTTCACCATACAAATCAAACTCCTCTGCAGAGGTTATTTTTACGTTGGCAAACTCACCGATTGAAATGTAAGTATTGTCAGCAGCAACTAAAACAGTGTTATCAACATCAGGAGAATCATATTCTGTTCTTCCAACAAAGTAGTTTCCTTCTTTCCTGTCAAAGACACATTTATAAACTTCACCAATCTTCTTTTGATTTTTTTCCCATGAAATCTGTGATTGCAACTCCATGATCTCTTCCACTCTCGCTTCTTTTACTTCCTGCGGAATATCATCTTCCAGAACATAAGCTCCTGTATTTTCTTCATGAGAATATGTAAAGCAGCCTAATCTGTCAAATTTCTGAGCTTTTACCCACTCTTTCAATTCATTAAATCTTTCTTTGGTTTCACCAGGGTATCCAACGATCAAAGTGGTTCTGATTGCCATATCAGGCACTTTTTCTCTGAATTTATCTAATAAAGCATTTGTTTTTTCATGAGTTGTCCCACGTTTCATCGATTTCAGAAGATCAGAATTGATATGTTGAAGCGGTATGTCGATGTAATTACAAACTTTCGGCTCTTCTCTGATGATATCTAAAACATCCTCAGGAAAGCCACTCGGGAAAGCATAATGAAGTCGAATCCACTCAATTCCTTCAACTTTAACCAATTCTTTTAAAAGTTCACCTAACGCTCTCCTCTTATAGATATCCAATCCGTAATACGTTAGATCCTGAGCGATCAGGATTAATTCCTTCACTCCGACCTTTGCCAGTTTCTGCGCCTCTTTTATCAGTTTTTCAATGGGAGTAGAAACATGCCCTCCTCTCATCAGGGGAATAGCACAAAATGAGCAGGGTCTGTCGCAGCCTTCAGAAATCTTGAGATATGCGTAATGTTTCGGAGTCGTAGTTAATCGCTCTCCTACCAGCTCATGTTTGTAATCTGCCCCTAAATGCTTCAGCAAAATCGGCAGGTCCCGGGTTCCGAAATACTGATCTACATCGGGAATTTCTTTAATCAAATCCGGCTTATATCTCTCAGAAAGACAGCCAGTAACAAAAACCTTTTCTACTTCTCCCCTGTTTTTTGCTTCCACATAATCCAGAATCGTATTGATTGATTCTTCTTTGGCATTATCAATAAATCCGCAGGTATTGATCACAACAATATCTCCTCTGTCCTCGTGAACGACCTCTTTACCGTTGGCTTTAAGCTGGCTCATCAGAACTTCTGAATCGTAAACATTCTTAGAGCACCCAAGGGTTACAACATTAATTTTTTTCTTTCCTACAGATTTTGTACGCATCTTTCTATTTTGAGTCTGCAAAGATACAAAATATAAATCTGTATCTTAAACATATAAAAACCACTTGGGAATAAGTGGTTAGAGATTTTGATTTTAAATAATTCTTTATTTTATTGAATGAAATAATATCTTTTTTAAAGAACATCAGTATGCCTGTTCGTCTCCTCTGCTAATATTATATAAAGTAAGAAAAATAATCTTCATATCTAAGAAAAAAGACCAGTTCTGAATATACCATATATCTTTTTCTACCCGTTTCTCCATATCCCCGTGACAAAAGATCTCTCCCCTTGAGCCCATTACCTGTGCCCAACCAGTAATTCCAGGCTTGACTATATGCCGGGTCATATACTTTTTTGTTATTTTAGAATATATTTCTGTTTGTGACACCATGTGTGGACGGGGCCCAACAATAGACATCTCACCTAAAAGAACATTAATAAACTGTGGCAATTCATCGATGCTGGTTTTTCTCATAAATGCTCCAAATTTCGTAACTCTCGGATCATCTTTTTTTGCGGTCTGCAAATCAGCATTCCTGCTGACTGTCATACTTCTGAATTTTATACAGTTAAACGTCTTATTATTTAATCCCGATCTTTTCTGTAAAAAAAATACGGATGCATTGCTTTCCAGTTGTATGATAAGTGCTATTACAGGTATAAGCCAGGATAATAGGAATATGATTACGAAAAGTGAGAAACAAATATCGAACGTTCTCTTCAGAATTTGTTTTTTGGGATTCGACAGTGGTTCCTTTAATAATTTCAAAAAAGGAACCTCATCGATTATATCCAAATAATTAGGACCAAGATTAATGTATTTGAAACTCGGCACCATATAAATCCTTATCATTTTATTTTCCGCAACATCAATAATATGTTTATATAGTTCTATATCAAAATTATCATCACAAAATATAATATTGTTAATTAGATTTTTTTCCAGATCCTCAAATAACTGATCTATATCACCTAAATACTTATTTTTTGTTTTTTTATTCCCTGTAGTATATGTCCCCTTAATTCCAAGAGACCTTCTCAGATTGTTATTTGACAAAAGTGCTTTGGAGGTAATATTTTCGCCTATAAGTACAGTATTTTGTGAAAATATTTTTCTTCCTAATCTAACTCTGTTTTTTTTTCGATACAAGAAAATAACAAACCTGGTAAGAGTGATAAAGAAACCGACTAATACAAAATAAATAATCATGTTTTTATAGTCAATTTCTACTTCAAAAACAAAATTCAGATATACAAACGAAGTAAGAATAAGTAAAATATAAGATTTTGTCAATGCATTGAAATGCAGTGATGACTCTTTAATCTTTAAACTTTTGTAAGGCTGTGTTATAAGTGTAATAACAAGCCATGAACTATTAAGAAGAATAAGATGAATTCTGTAATCCTGCGCAAAATCCAAATCACTAAATTCAAAGAAGTATAACTTCCCTGCAATAAAAAATAGATTAATGATGAAATAATCTACAACCAGAAAAATTTTAGGTAAATGTTTTAAAAAATAGACTAGCATAACCCGGCAATTAGTATTCAGACCTTTCTTAATCACAAATATACTGCATATATATAGTAACAAGAATTTTTGATCTTAACTGACTTTTTAACATTAAAAATTTTTTTCGGAAAATGCCGGCTGAATTCTATCTTTATCTGAAAGCAATATATGTTCTATGGGTAGCTGCCAGTCAATATTGAGATCTGCATCATTCCATAAAACACCACCTTCCGAATCTTTATCATAAAAATTATCACACTTATAAGAAAACACAGCGTTATTACTAAGAACGGAAAATCCATGTCCAAAACCTCTCGGAATATAAAGTTGTAACTTATTCTCCTCAGTCAGTTCAATAGAAAACCACTGCCCATATGTTGGAGAATCTTCACGTAAGTCAACCGCTACATCCAAAACCTTACCTTCCAAACATGATACCAGTTTAGCCTGTGCTCTGTCTCCTTTCTGCAAATGTAAACCTCTTAAAACGCCATAACTGGATTTTGAGATATTATCCTGTACGAAATGCCCATTCATCCCTGTTAGATCTTCAAATTTCTGCTCGTTGAATTTTTCGTAAAAATATCCTCTGTCATCTTCAAAAATCTTCGGCTCTATAATATAACAGTCTTTCAGTGGGGTAGATTTTATTTTCATAACACATGTGGTTTTTTAGAAACTGTGGCAAAAATATTAAATTTTATTATTAAAATCGATTTTGTTGTAATGTTTAATTGCAATATAATATCATTTTGAAATTGTAACGTACAATATCTCTTGTGGAGATAAATCTTTAATTTCAAAATTCAAAATATTTCCTTTTGTACTTACAAAATTTGAAGAGACAAAAATAGGGTTATTTAATAATTTTTCACCAGTATCAGGAACTTTATAAATCGTCAGCCTTAATTTTTTATTATTTTTCAGAATTGAAAGTTTGTTTAATTTTAAATTAACATTAAGATTTTTTATTTGTTTTTTATAATTGTTAGCCAATAATAAATATGCATTATTTTGATCATATGAAGCAAAAGATATCAAATCCTTTAAATTACTCTGGCTTAACACTCGGTTTTCCGTGCTCTTTGCATACATCTTAGTTGCCCACCAGATAGATCTGCGATTTCCTGAAGAATCAAGTAATCCCGTCATCGAATTATTTTCACAATTAACAACACCATCCGTTTCAGAAAAGCAGCCTCTGCAGGCACCATCAATTTTACTTTTTTCTAAAGCTTCATAAACCTTATAAACTTGCGTTGGTGAAAATTGAATATAAGCGTGGACAACTTCTGTCAAAACAATTTTCTTGACACCTACCTCCGGGTATTTTGGCAAAAGAAAATTCTTCACCCATTCTATATCAGATTGCATTGCCTTTAATTCGTCTCCATTTCTCCAATCATGCCATGATAAAATATCGACTTTTATCTTATTATTTTTACAAAAAATGAAGAAATCTTCCATTTCAGCTCTTTTGAACTCATGAAATGACGGCCCTGTAATTAAGGCATTCTTTCCGTCCGGCAAAGATCTTATCATATCATGAGCCTGCTTAAACACAGCAAAAAAATCCTTGGAAGAAAATTCACCAAAACCTCTCATGTAAGGTTCATTCCATGGATCATATATTACCTTGTTACCTAACTCTGAATAAATTTCTTTGATTACACTTTTATATCTATTTGATTCCAGCGGTGATTTCCAGTTGGGATCATCTGTGTAACCATATTTATCACTTATAACAATAATAGGAGTAACATCATTTTTTAGAAGAACTTTTACGATGTTTAATGTATTATCTCTAAATCTGAATCTCCAATACTTCGGTTTAAGTTCTTTAATATCTTTTTCTAATTTATAAATATCATTAAAATGTAAAAAACCCACCATTGAATTTACAGACTCTCTTTTCTGAAAGTCAACGGTAAGATTTCCGGTAAGATCCTGACAGCTGAAAAGAGTAGTTGAAAGTATAATGAGAAAGATATTAATAATATATTTAAATGTATTCATGATAAATTTTAACGGTGATTAATTATTTATGAGAAATTATATAAAAGCATCATAATTTTGATAAAAATGACTGCATCCTGGTTTTAAAAACTTCGGAACTATACTTTTCTGCATTTTCACGAATTTTACGAGGATTAAATGTATGTATATTTTTTTCGAATTTAACAACTGCTGATTCTATTTCCGTAACATCCTGAGAATAAAAAAAAACACCTGTCTCATTATTAACAATGGTTTCTAATGCTCCACCTTTTCCGTAAGCTATCACAGGAGTACCACATGCCTGAGCTTCTACCGGAGCTATACCAAAATCTTCAAGAGAAGAAAAAACGAAAGCTCTTGCATTACTTATATATTGATTAATTACATCGGATTTTAAAAAACCTGTAAAAATTATATGCTCATTTCCGGATGCTAACTTTTCCAGCTTTGATCTTTCAGATCCATCGCCAATGATAATTAATTTTTTTTTCATATTGATAAAAGCTTTAATCAACAGATCAAATCTTTTATATTGAACAAGACGACCTACCGTTACGTAATAATCGGATGTATGAATTTCTACAGTACGCAAAATGAAATTTTCAATTGCAACTGGAGGATATATTACATATGAATCTCTGTTATAATGTTTTTTGATCCATTCCTGTACATATCTTGAATTGGCAATTATATAGTCTGGGTTTTGTGCCATCCTCTTATCAAAAGACCGAAGATAATGCCTAAACGGAAGAAATAGTATTCCTACCAACCCTTTAAAATAATTATCATATTCGTCCCAGACATATTTGAAATTTCTGGCCTGCATGTAACACACTTGTTTTTCGTGGTCAATTCTAAATCCTTTCGATAGGCACCAGGATGAACTAATAACAATATCAACTTCAATCGACTTAACCTGCTTATTAAAAAACCTGGTTATTAATGGAAAAAGAGGTAAAGCATAACGAAATCTCCCCCCTAATAATTTTAAAAAATGACTTGAAAGTATAGAAGGAATTTTACCATTAAACATTATTTGTTTGTCAGCATCACTCATTACATCGGCGTAAGCGAAATAGTAATCAAAATCTATAATAGTATCTAACGAATTGACAACCCTCTCAGCACCCCCATATTTATCTAGCCAATCGTGAACCAATGCTATTTTCATAAAAAAACTTTTTAAATATAAAATTCTAAATTAGTCTTTTATATTTAAAAATTACATATAAAAGAATAAGGAAAAAAGAAACTTCTTGTTGTCAGTCATTTGCTATCTGTTCACATAAATTCAATCTTTTTAACAAATATTAAAAGAACCATCACAGTTGGAATATTTTCAGCTCAGATATTTTATGACCTGGATATTGTAAATTATACGCTTTTACAGAATTGATTTAGTTTGTATCTAATAGAAAACTTAGATATGGCTACTAAAAGGACAAGCCTTTTATAAAGTTTCATATAGAACGGCCTATCGCTTCTTGATAAAATACTCCCAAGCTGCGTAACATTATTATCAGTCCTTCTGTATAAGAGGTATGGTGTTTCTAAAAACTTCACTTTTCCTACAACTTCTGCAACCAGACCAATCCAAAGGTCAACTGCTATCTCACTGTTCTTTGGAAGTGGCATACACTGATTCAATATCTCTCTCTTAAAAGCCATACAGCAACCATAGTAGGTACAACAGAAAACATTTTTTAAAATTCCTGTCCCCGAATTATATATTGTGAAAAAAGAATTGTTGGTAACATTTAAAGAATCATCAGTAACCATTGAATTTGTAACCACTAAATCATAAGTTTTAAGTTTCTTCAATACAGCATTATATTTACCTGATATCCAGACGTCATCCTGATCTGATAGAAAAATAACATCTCCGGTTGCATAGCTTAATGCATTTTCGAAATTTGGGGTATAACCTTTTTTATTGCTTTTGTTATAAATAAGTTTTACTCTATCATCATTGATTTCATTGATGATGTTGACTGTATTATCAGTAGATCCGTCGTCAGAAATTATAACCTCATCAGTACTTTTCAATTGCTTTAATATAGAATGCAATTGCTCCTCCAGATATTTTTCCCCATTGTATGTAGCCATACAAATACTTACCTTCATGCAAACGAATTTTAGTTATTATGATAATTAATAATTTACTGACAAAATTAAAAAAAGATTTATATGATCATTTGTTTTTAAATCTCAATAAATTGAACTTCAATTTAAGCATATAGAAATTGAAAATGTTTATCTTCATATATCTTTTGACAAATCTGAAAAGTTTTATCTGAGTATTAAAAGATTTTTTCATCCTGAATATTTTAGAAAAACGATCTGAAATGGATATTTTATCGGCACCTAAAGCATTATTCTGATGCTGTCTGTACATCATTAAAGCTTTATTACTGTATTTCACTGTTCCTTTTTGTAATGCTTTTATCAATACATACCAATCATGCATAATCATATTAGAGTCATAATCTGCTAGATGATTCTTTAATGCTTTATTAAAAATCATTGTACAACCTGGGGCGCAATTATAAACTGCAATGAATTCCGGATTAGAGAGCATAGGGTCTGGTGGAGTTTTATTGTAGCTCCAAAAAGAATTATCTATAATTTTCAGGTTTTGATCTACGACTTTTGCATCAGAAAAAACCAGACATGGTGTATTATTATTTTCAAGTAGAATATTAAAAACTGTACTTATCTTATTACTATACCAAAAATCATCCTGATCACAAAACATATAATAGTCAGATTCAACATGTTCAAGCAAATACATAAAACTACCAGCTGCACCTCTGTTGATATTATCTTTTTTAAAGAAATAAATATTACTATATATTCTGCAAAAATTTTCTATAATATCTGTTGTTGAATCATCGGATCCATCATCACGGATATATAATTCCCAATTTTTGTGATCCTGATTCAGTATAGATTGTAGCTGTTTCTCCAGATACTTTTCTCCATTATATGTAGAGAGAAGAATTGCTATTTTATTACTCATCTATTTTACCAGTATTAGCTTGACATAATAAATATCCATTAAAAAAAATGCTAAAGCTACTGTCCAGACTAAAAACATTCCTAAAAACTTAAATTGCTTTGAAAAAATGTAAATAAGGCAGGGGATCAGAATTATTTCAACTACACCCAATAACTCCTGAATTCGAACAGCAAATACAGGAATTTTAGATAAAAATAGATAACTAAATAAAGAGAATGAATAAATTTTAACTAAAAGATAAACACCAGAGAAATGTTCCGATATTTTCTTTGAATAATACAGTAAGACATTCAAAATTACGATTCTGATTAACAATAACGCGTTAAATACATTTGTTTTTTCTTCTTTCATCCAACCAGATTCTGTAGCCATCTCATACATATCGATCTTATCTTGAAGACTAGGAATTGGAATCTTAAAATTTAGATAAGTATTAAAGAAAAACAGAAGATATCCTATTGGAATAACCCAATAATATAATTTAATTCTTTTGTCTGTGTTTTGTAGTAGCGGAAAAATAATAATGAAGAAACAGCTCTGATGGAAAAAAATAGCCAAACCTGCAAATACATAGAAATGAACGTACTTCTTATCTATCAAATAATACAGCGATAATAATAAAAAACCAGTAGCTACGCCAATTCTAATCTGCGTAAACTCATGTAAAATATAATAATTTGAAAAATAAATCAGCAAAGATGCCCATAGAAAAGGAGACAGCTTCTTTATTGCAACAAGTTTCATAGTAACGCCCAAGACTGCATACACCAATAGCATATACTGAAATTGTAATCCCAACTGATATTTTAAAAAATTACGAATGAGATAAAATGAATATTCTACATTGCCACGCAAATGAGTGGTCATCCAAAATGCTTTATATATGAAGTAATCTTTGTCCATACCTTTTTCGCGCAATCCGGCAACAAGAATGAGTGTAAAAGCACAAACTATCAGTACTGCACCAACCATTATCTTATTCTTTATATCAACTAAAAATAATATGGTGAAAACGAGAAAAAGTGCTAAGAAAAGGCTAATCATTATAATTTTTTCAACTTCAATTAAAAAACTCAATATAAGAAACTCAATATCTGATCTAATCCTGTTAAAGATTTTTAATAAAAGACTTGCTTTTATAACTTTCAGAATACATTGCCTGTATGATTTTTATATTGTGCAAACTTTTTTTTGGTTGTAAATTATCGGAAAGTTCATCAACAGAAATATTTTCGTAATCCATATTTTTGAAGTCTCCGATTTCTTCTGACAGTACGATCGGTATAATCCCATAATTCATATATTCTACCAATTTTGTTGGGCATGCAACATTATTAACAGGAATATTATCTCTCAAAACAAATCCGTAGTGCGCTTTTTTATAGTATTCTGCAAGCTCGTATGATTGTACCCCTCGTATATCGATATTATTCATATCTATTTGTTTCTCAGAGAATTTTTTTTTCATATTTTCAACTTCTCCTGTTAATATTTGAAAAAAATAATGTGCATTGTGATTAATTTTTTTAATATGATCCAACATTAAATCTATATTCTGCCAAGCCTGAAGATTTCCGCTATAAATGAAGTTAACCTTTTCACTTTTATTGGATAAATCTATTTCAAACTGTGTAATATCAATTAAGCTGTTTGGAAGAATTGGATAGACAATATTCTCGGACTTTGCGGTGGGATATTTTATTTTATAATGATTGATCATTCTTTGAGTGACTCCAATAACAAACTTCAGCTTATTGTAAGTGAACTTCTCAATCAAACTGAAAATTAAAACTTTGTTATGCTCCTTTTGAAGAGCAAATTCTTCCGGAACCAAGCCATGTAAGTCTAAAACATATCTTCTTTTAAAAAAATTAAAAAACAAAAATAAATAAACCAGATTATGTATAGAATGTACATATACAGTTTTTGACTTTTTAAATAATCTTAAAATTAATCCTATACAAAAAATCAGATTGCATTTTACGATTACTCTCTTTTCCTGATCATCTACCAGATACATTTTTTTTAGATATCTGTAAGGAGATACGACAAGATATACCTTTTTTCTATCAGCAAAAAGAGCATCAACATGTATTACTCTTTGAAAATAACCATCCCTGAAATCTTCTTCGGTCTGCGGATATTTAGATAAAAATAAAATCATACGTCCAATTTTGTAATTTTAAAAACAGATATATTGTTAAAAGTGCGTTAGCCAGTATAATTGATGCTTTATGCAGACTATAATGACAGTATTTTTTTAGCAAAATTCTGATGTGAAAGTTTTTGGCGGACAAAAAATTGACATACCTATTTTTTCTTTTAATAATAACCATTTATTATTAAAAACATCTGTCTTGGTATAATTTTGTAACAGCATATCACTTTTTTCAATTAATATGATCATTTATTGTTTATAATTTAGCCATAAAATCAACAATCCTCTGACTGGCTTGTCCGTCTCCAAAAGGATTATGTATGTTACTGGCCTTACTGTAAAGCTCGCTGTTATTGAGTAGCTTCATGGTTTCGGATATTATTTTATCTTTATCACTTCCTACCAAGATTACCGTACCTGCCTCCAGGGATTCCGGTCTTTCCGTAGCTTCTCTCATAAGCAGCACAGGCTTTCCAAGACTTGGAGCTTCCTCCTGAATACCTCCCGAATCCGTAAGAATAATATAAGATTTTTTCATCATCCATACAAATGATGGATACGATAATGGCTGAATTAAAATGATGTTATCAATTCCAAATAATAAATTGTAAACCACATCTTTAACTTTTGGATTTAGATGAACCGGATATACAATCTGTACGTCTGGATTAAGATGAGCTAGCTCTTTCAATGCAAGACAGATATTGACAAAACCCTGTCCGTGATTTTCTCTCCTATGCCCTGTTACCAAAATTATTTTCTTATGTACATCTATCTTTCCACTTAAATTTTCAATTTCTGCACTATGATAATCCTCCACTCTTGCAGAACTTTCCATCAGAGCATCTATAACTGTATTTCCTGTAACTAAAATATTTTCTTCAGAAACATTTTCCTTTAGCAAATTAATTTTTGCTTGACCGGTTGGTGCGAAATGATAATCTGCAACTCTTCCTGTAACCTGCCTATTCATCTCTTCAGGAAATGGAGATTTTTTGTCATAGGTTCGTAAACCTGCTTCTACATGGCATATTTCCGCACCTGAATAGAAACCTGCTATTGCCGTGGCCATCGTTGTTGTTGTATCACCATGGACATAAATGTAATCAGGAGAAAAATCCTGCAATACGAACTTCATTTGGCTGATAATTTCAGAAGTTAAAGAAAATAAATCCTGATTCGGTTTCATGATATTCAAATCATAATCAGGTATTACATTAAAGAAATCTAATACCTGATCCAACATCTCTCTATGTTGAGCTGTAACACAGATCTTTGTTTCAAACAAATTTGGATATTCCTTAAATTTCTTAAAAAGTGGTATCATTTTTATAGCTTCTGGCCTGGTACCAAAAACAATTAAATTTTTTTTCATTTATGCTTTTATTTAAAAAATTGCCACCATTTTTTGTTATCAGCATTATAGCCATATCCAAACTTATTGCCATATCCAAAGTTTGAATCTTTAACACTGTTTAAAACAATTCCAATGTTTTTAAGTTTTTTATTTTCAGTTGAATTATTAAGAAATTCTAAATATCCCTTCTCTGTAATTTCAGATCTGGTAACGTAGACAATTACATCACTCTTCTCTGCTATCAGGAAAGAATCTGTTACGAGCAGAAGCGGCGCAGTGTCTAAAACAATATACTTGTACTTATTCTGAGATTTTATAGTAGAAAGAAGTACATCAAATCTTCCATTCTGTAAAAGATCTGTAGGATTCGGAGGTATTGAACCAGAATAAATAAAATCACAGTTTTCATTGTAGCCACTCGGATGAACTATTTCGTTGACAGAAATATCTTCCTGACTTAAAAATTCAGTCAGACCTTTCGCTGATTTCATTTCAGGATTATACCGCTGTAATTGAGGATTTCTGACATCTGCACCGATGATCAGTACTTTACCTCGCGCTGAACCAAGAATAATTGATAAATTGGTAGATACAAATGTTTTCCCCTCACCTTTTACTGATGAAGTGATCATAATCACCTGACATTCATCTTTTGCACTTAATAAAAATTTAAGGTTGGTGACCAGTATTCTAAATGCTTCAGCCATTGGAGAAACATCGTTGAATGTAACCAATGCATTGTCTCGTGATCTGAGTTTTGGAATTTCGGCAATTACCGGCAAATCTGTGAGTTTTGTTATATCTGATCTTCGAACTATAGTACTTTGAAGAAGCTGTTTTAAATAAATTACAGCAAATGGTATCAATAATCCCAAAAAAAGACAAATTGCCATTATGACCATCTTTCTAGGGGCAACAGGTTTTTTTAAGATAAATGCTTTATCCAGTACTCTAGCTTTCTCTGAAGTAATTTCCATTGTAATTGCCGCCTCTTCTCTTTTTTGTAAAAGCAAAAGATACAGATTTTCTTTGATCTGCTGCTGCCTTTCTATACTTCTAAACATTTTCTCCTGATTCGGCACCCTGTCTATCACTTGTTCAGACCCGCCCAGCTGACTTTCAACTTTCCTTTTTGCCAATTCAAGAGAAGTTACATTCCTTTGTAAAGACTGAGATAGTGAAGACTTTAATTCCTGAATCTGTTTTTCAGCTGTTTTTACAAGCGGGTTATCAGGAGTTGCATCCTGTAAATATTTATTTCTTTGCAAAACCAACGCATTATATTCTTGAATGGCTTTACCTGCGGCATCGCTTTCTAGACCTATATTAATTGGCAGAACATCTTCAATCCCTTTTTTATTAAGCGAGTTCTGAATTATTTTATTAAGTTCGAGTTGAGTTCCCAGTTCAAGAATCTGACTTTTACTCTGCTCTCTCATCTGAAGACCTATCCTCGCTTCTGTTGGAAGGTCTACCATATTGTTACTGGATTTGTACCCCGCTTTCTGTGTTTCTACATCACCCAATTCCTGTGAGATCAATATTATTCTCTGGTCAATAAAATCCTTTGTTCTCTTCGACTCTATATTTTTGTCATTAGTAGCATACTCATTATATTGTCGGACCAATCCATTTAAGAAATCTTTGGCTTTATCTTTATTCTCAAAATTTACCGATAAATTAATAATCGTTCCATCTTTATCTAATAAATCAACCATTAATGCTTCCTGATAATCTACTACTATATTGTCAAAACTGTTGTAAGAGAAAAACACTTCAGACATATCCGTTTTATATGGAGCTTGATAAGCCGGATTTTTGCTAATCATAATGATCGCAAAAGGCAGAGTTGTTGTCTTATCAAAAGTGGTTACAATATCTTCTTTAAACTCATCAGATGACAAAATTACCCTATTTCCCTTGCTGGTAATAGATATTGGTTTTTCTGGAAAATCAGCAGTTTCTTTCTCCGCAATTACATGAATAATGTAAGGATTGGATTTTCCATAAAGCTCAATATTTTTTAAAGTCTGTTTAGCATAAAAAGTAGTCTGAAAATTTAAATTCTTCAGCACATCTACAACAATAGATTTTGACTGAAAAACTCCAATTTCATTTTCAATACTATTGGTTCCCATTCCGCTAAGACCTCCTAAACTTTGAAGTACCCCCATATCTCCTGATGCAGCAGACATTTTCTTGGCATCTTTAATAAGTACAGAAGTTTGTGCCTTGTAAACAGGAGCAGAAGATTTTATATAATAAATGGCCAGTAATATCATTAGAAAAACCATTCCTGCGAAATATTTCCAATTTTTTATATAAGGATTTATAAGTTCTTTGATGTTAATTTCTTTAGTGCTTTTGCTATCCATTTCGTTGGATTATAAGATGAGAATTAAGTTTAATTTTTATTTAATAACAAACTTTGCAAATATATCTATATTTTATAAAAAGCCTATAGTAATTATTCTAATAATTATATTTTGAATCAATAAAAAAGACTTTTGGCAGACTGGTATATTATTTTAGAAAAAAAATAATGTACTATAATGTACTATACCGTATCTGTTATCTTTGTTCTCTACAAATTTTCGCTATTATTATTCTATATTAACCTCAGTTCGGAATAAGGCTCTATAAAACGCAAAGCTAAACAAAAATAGTAATCACATGATTTTCTAAGATTTAGGATAGACAAAGGCATGAAACTTATCATAGCAATACAAAATTCCTGTATAGCTTTGATAAACGAAGTGACACTGTTTAACTTGAAAGCGTTTCAAAAAGTAGTATTTCTTGTTTTTCTTTGCGATAAAACAACATTGTTTTGAAAATCAATTATTTAAAAATTATTTGTCCCGAACTCAGGTTATATTATGATTGTCAGATGCAATTTCATAACTAAATTCAATAGGTTTTCAACATTGAAATTAAATTCTCAAGTCCATTTTTGATAAGATTTTTTATATTGACATCGTACGGTAATCACTAATGTCATTTATCAGAGAAAATATTTTTTATCCTGATTTCTAGCTGGGATTTTGATTGCTAATCCGGAAGAGACAGCAATAATCTAACTGCCGTTTTTGATAACTGAATATCTTAATTTAGTTTCCGTTAAAACATAAGCATAAAACATCTTTTACCTGTTTCCGTAATTAATGATATTATTTTTCACCGAAAGTGAGAAGAGTTCTCATCAAAATTTTCATATCGTTTTTAAATGAAAGTTTATGATAATATTTAAGATTCATTTCTACTTTTTCCGGAAATAGTATTTCGTCATTATACTTAAGTGGGTCGTTTTGCAGATTTAAAATTTCCTCTTCATTCCTGAATTTAATACTTGCTTCGCTTGTTAATCCAGGTTTTAAATCTAATATAAGCCTATCTTTACCCTTCAGTTTGTCGTAGTATCCGGAAATATCCGGTCTTGGCCCTACCCAGGACATATCTCCTTTAAGAATATTAAAAAGTTGCGGCATTTCGTCGAGTTTCGTTTTCCTCATCCAGACACCAATATTTGATTTGACTTTATTTGTGGGATGATAACTTCTGAATTTATAAATGACGAAGACGCTGCCTCTTCTGCCAATTCTTTTCTGCATAAAAATCCCTGGAAAGCCTGTATCGACTGAAGCAACTATCACTAAAATTAAAAATACAGGAAGCAAAACAATAATCGCTACGAAGCTTAATCCGTAGTCCATCAAAGCTTTCCACCATGGATATTTCTTCACTTGTGCTGAATTAGTTTGCAAAGATAAAAAAAGATGTTGATTATCAATTCTATATCATGACGATTCATCTCTGTCGACAGAATAAACAACTGCTTACTTTTTGAAAAGCAAGCAGTTGCTTAAACACTAAATTTATTCAAACTCATTATACCTTATTAAAGATCTCCAATATCACTTTCTTAATTCTACTCCGGTCTTCATCAGAAAGATTAGATCCTGAAGGTAAACACAATCCATCATTGAACAGTTTTTCGGCAATATCGGTGCCGTAATAAGGAGCATTAGCAAATACAGGCTGTAAATGCATCGGCTTCCACAATGGTCTTGATTCTATATTAGCCTTTAAAAAAGCCAGTCTCAAATCTTCACGGTTTTTACCTGTTTTTGCTTCATCAATTATAATTGCAGACAACCAGTGATTTGAATAGAAATCATCATTTATCTCTGTAAAGACTTCAACGCCTGCAATGTCTTCAAACGTATCTAGATAAAAATCATGCATTTTTCTACGTGCATCAACCCTATCACATAAGACTTCCATCTGACCACGCCCTATTCCAGCCACAATGTTACTCATTCTGTAGTTATATCCTATTTGGGAATGCTGGTAGTGAGGAGCATTATCTCTGGCCTGCGTAGATAAAAACACAACTTTATCCTTATCGACCTGTGTATGACATACAAGAGCCCCCCCTCCGGAAGTGGTAATAATCTTATTTCCATTGAATGATAAAACACCAAAACGTCCAAAAGTTCCACATGCTCTGCCTTTATAATTTGAACCTAATGCTTCTGCAGCATCTTCAACAACAGGAATCTGATACTTTTCGGCAATTAAAATAATTTCATCCATTTTTGCAGGCATTCCATACAAATGCACAACAATGATTGCTTTAGGTTTTTTATTCTTTGCAATTCTATCCTCAATTGCCTGTTCTAATGCTGTAGGGCACATGTTCCACGTATCTTTTTCTGAATCAATAAAAATTGGAATTGCCCCACAGTAGGCGATTGGATTTGCAGAAGCTGAAAATGTCATGGTCTGACAAACTACCTCATCACCATATTTTACTCCACATTCAATTAACGCTAAATGCAATGCTGCTGTACCGGCAGAAAGAACAGCTACTTTTACATCACTATTTAAAAAATCTTCTATATCTTTTTCAAAACCGTCAACATTCGGACCTAAAGGCGCCACCCAATTTGCTTCAAAAGCTTCATGTACATATTTCAGTTCGTTTCCGCCCATATGAGGCGAGGATAGCCATATTTTTGAATTCATTTTAATATATCTAAAGTATTTTTATTATTTTTCCCGGATTTCCAACAACTGTTGCGCCGTCAGGAATATCTTTTATAATTACTGAACCTGCACCTACAGTACACCATTTTCCGATTGTAATTCCCTGAATTACCGTTGCACCTATACCAATATGTGAACCTGATCCTACAAATACATCTCCTGCTAATGAAACATTGGGTGAAATATGCGTAAAATCTTCCAGAGTACAGTCATGATCTATAGATGCATTGGTATTAATAATGCAATGCTTACCTATTTTGACTTCGGAATTTACAGTTACACCAGCCATTATAACAGTGCCTTCTTCAATTTCAGTTCTTCTGGAAATAACAGTTTTGGGATGAAGTAATTTTTTAAAAGTAAAATTTTTATATTTTAAAACAATATTCTTCCGTATTACATTATTACCAATTGAGATAATTACATCAATATCCATCTCCGGAATTTCATGAATGACATTATAACCTAAAAGGTTTTTTTTGGATATATCGCTGTCAAGAAAGGCATCTATTCTGATGTTATTCTCCTCCGCAATTTCTGCAATTACTTTTCCATGGCCGCTTGCTCCGTATAAGTACATTCTAAAATAATTATTTATTGCTAATTACTTCCATTATAAGCTTCCGTTGTAGCTTGTCCTTCCTGTGAAACACCTTCTCTTTTAAAAACTTTTTTAAATGTAGTGAAGAATATTTTCATATCTGTGACAAATGAAACATTATCTACATACCAAACGTCCAATTCAAACTTTTTTGTCCACGAAATAGCATTTCTTCCATTAATCTGTGCCCAACCCGTAATTCCAGGTCGGACATTATGACGGCGTTTCTGATTTTGACTGTATAAGGGTAGATAATGAGGCAATAACGGTCTTGGACCAATCAATGACATATCACCTTTAAAAACATTGATTAACTGTGGTAATTCATCCAAAGATGTCTTACGTATAAAAGCACCGATCGAAGTCAGTCTTTCAGCGTCAGAAAGAAGGTTTCCTTTCGAATCTTTTTTATCATTCATTGTTCTAAACTTGATGATATTAAAAATTTTTCCCATTAATCCTGGCCGGGACTGAAGAAAAAAAGGTTTACCGTCATTTGCAAAATATAAACCGACTGTTACAGCTATAAAAACCGGACTCAAGATCAACAATCCAAAAAATGAGAAAACAAAATCAAAACATCTTTTTATATAATTTTTATACAACATTTTTCTTAGCGTTTGATAATAAATTATATTCATCTAATAAAGCATTCCATACAACTGATTGCTCGTATCGTTCTATAATTAAATTTCTACTGTTATTTTTAATTTTTTTATAATACTCTTTATCCTGAATAAAATGAATCATACTGTTTTTAACAGCCTCTGAATTTTTCACAGGAATAATCACTCCATTTTCACCATTTATTATAATTTCATTACATCCATTGATATCAGAAACAATACTTGGCAGTTCCATTGCTCCAGCCTGAATGACAACATTGGGGAAACCCTCTCTGTAACTTGGAAAAACCAATGCGTCAGAAATCGCTAAATATGGGCGAACATCTTTCTGAAATCCAACACTGATAATATTTGGATTATGTGTAATTTCATAACTTGTTTGGGGTAAAAGAGGATCTAATTCCTCTTCTGAAGCTCCCACTAACAGCAATTTTATGTTATTTGAATTATTTCTGTCCAAAGGAAGGTTTTTAAATGCGGATACTAATTCATTAATTCCCTTATCTCCGACTAAACGTCCTACAAATATAAATACAAAATCAATGTCTTTAATATTTAAATCATTCTTTAATACTACTCTTTGCTCATGAGAAATATTTTTTACATTAAAATATTCTGAATCAATACCGTTAACGTTCCCTTGTGCCAGAACTTTTAACGTCTTTGATGTTATTTTGAATTTTTCCAAATCATTCTTCACACCGTTTCCTTCCGGATATACATTGGTTGCTGCCCAGCATAGCAATCGGTCCATATTAATTAGAAGCTTTTGAATAAAACCTGTACGAGTCGGAAAAATCAAGCCGGTAAAGGTATGCATACGAATTGGTACACCTGCAAGTTTACCGGCTGTCATAGAAAGTAATCCTGCTTTTGGAGTAATAGAATGAACAATAAGTGGTTTTTCCTTTTTAAAAAGCAGGTATAATTTAACGAGTGAAATAAAATCCTTGATGGGAGAAATATTCCTTTCCATTTTTACATCAGCGGTGTAAACCCCTTCTCTTCTAGCTACAGTTACTAAATGGCTATCTTCCCCTGAAACCGCAATCACTTTATAGTACTGTCTTAAAAAAGCCAATTGACCTTTCAGCAAAATATCTAATGATAATGATATCGTCGAGGTACGTATAATTTTTTGCATTACTATTTTTTTAAGAAATCTTTCATTGCTTTTGATTCAAAGCCGTATTGACCATTCAACTTTTGATAGTGTAATAAAATGATTTCTAAATCTTCAAGATTTTCGGATAATGCATCACCAAAATTATGAGGATGCCACCAAAGGTGATAAATTCTATTATTTTTAGCTGCAAAAGTCATTTCATTCAAAATTCTTCGTATTCTTATTTTTCTTATTATTTTTTCTTTTGAAACGTAAGGTCTGAAAAATCTCGAAGCCGGAAGTTCTACAATATCACCTATAGATACTATTTCAGACTCCTTAAATGTCAGTGTTTTACTGATAGAAAATAAAGTATCGCAAGCTCTGAACAAAGAAGTAAGTTTACCAAAACTATATTTCCAGAACCACACATTTGGATTGGATCTGAATACTTTAATCCCCTGAAGTCTGGCAACTTCCAAATAATCTCTATTAAATTGATTTCTTGGGAACACAAGTGATTTCAATTCTGTTTGAAAATTATTTTCCGATATGTTTTGGGCAGCTTTTATATCAGCATTAAATTGCGTAACATTTTGTCCCTTTTCGGTACAGTAATAATGACAGAAAGTATGAGATGCCAATTCTTGATTTTTGGAATTCAGAATTTTCCGGATAAGGGAAAAACCAAAATGAAAAGGATCATCAATTTCATCTGTCCCTATTTTATTTTTCTCTATCAATGAATAATAATATAAATTTTCATTTAAGTAGGTTGGTTTTTCGTTAGGTATATTATCTCTCAAATCCTGCAGATTCTTGGCAAATAAAAACCCAACGGTAGCCCATGTACAATGAATTGAATATTTTTCGAATAAATTGATTATTTTAGGAATACCTACTCTTGTAGTTTCAAAATATTTCTTCTTTTTCTCTAAATCCCACAGTTCAACCCCTCCCCAATGCAGTTCAAAATCTAGAGATATAACAAATTTACCATTACCCATCACAAAAATTTTAAAAATTTTAAACAGTATCTGAATCTGAGTAACTTATATACCAGTTTTTTCTATCATTTATCGTATCTTTTAAATCATCGATAAAGCTATTCGCACCAAAATGCAGTTCAATAGGTCGAAATTTTTCTGGCATATTTAAAAATAACTCATTTTTAAATGATCCAAAATTTGGAGAATGCTGAAAACACCAGCTTAAGATACAATCTGCTTGAGATTTTTTTATTTTACTGATCGCGCACTTTAATAATTCTTGTCCAGATTCCGGAATACTTAAATTGTATATTAATTCCATAATGTACGCAATCTTTCCTCCATGCTTTTCTTTTATTGAGTATACAATAAAACCTACATAAACTTGTTTATCATCATAGCAATGCAAAATTTTGTAATCCTCAAAAGGTTTTTCGAGATATCGCCAATCTAAATACTGCTTATCACGCTGAACTGTTACTTTAATATCTTTTGAAAACTCCTGCCATAGATCATTTACAGCTTCTGGAAATGAAAAACTATCTTCAATACGGAATTTTTTATTTTTCTTGTATGTAAAAAAAGGAATATTAATGTTAGGCAAAAATTTTAAAAATGGGATTTTTTGAGTAAAATAGCCCGACCTCAACGGCTTAATTAAAAATGGTACAGGATCCAAGACTTCCCATCCCAATTTATTCTTAAAACCATGAATAGAATTTCCGTTTGGGAAACCATATACCAGAGCTACATGATCACTTGTTGCATTTTTATAAACATCTTTCGCTAACTTAATAAAAAGACCTTTTCCGCGGTAATCAATATCCGTTATGGTATCTAAAGACTGTGAGCCTAAATAAATTTTACTGTTAATTTTAAACTTAACCCCAAAAGTTGCGTAAATCGCAGCAGCTTTTTTGTTGACCTCATCAAATTCAATATCAACAAAATTTTTGTTTTTATTTTTAAAAAACTGCCAGTCTATTACTTCAATGTTTTTGGGTGACTCATTATTGTCAAAACATTCTTTGAAGATATATTTCGTTTGATCATTAAGATCTAAAATTTTGGAATCCATTTTTATCAATTTAATTCTTTGTATAAATCTATATGTTGATCAATCATTCGATTGATATCAAATTTCTTAGCTCTGATTAAGCAATTTTCTACTGTACTTCTGTACAGCTCACTGTCAGAGTCTAAAGATTGAATTATTTCAGCTAATTTTTTTTCATTTCCAATTGGAAATAATATACCTGCACCTTCAATTATATCACTAAGCCCCGGCGCATCAGATGCTACAAAGGGTTTTCCCGATGCCATACCTTCTATACTTGCCAAAGAAAGTCCTTCATAACGTGAAGATAAGACAACAATATCAGCTGTTTTCAATAATTTCGGTATATCATTCCTGTTTCCTAAAAATAATACCCTATGCTTTAATTCTAAGCTGTTCACTAATAACTCACATTCATCTTTTCTTATACCCTCACCCACTAAAATCAGACAGAAATTCTCGGGAAGCAGTTTTAATGATTTTATTAGGGTATCCTGATCTTTTGGATCTTTAAAACTTGAAACCTGCAATATAATCTTACAGTCTTTAAAATTAAAGTAATCTTCTTTATTATAAGCAACTCCATCATAGATTTCCTGTAAATCAACCCCATTTTCAATCATATGAAATCTGGAATCTTTGAAACCTAAATGTTTTTTAATTGCTATATCTACATCCTTGGAAATTGTAACAATCTTTGAATAGTATTTATATATAAAAAAGTCAAAAACAGAATATAGCGAACTATTTATCCTTCTGTTGTTTGTACTATGTTCAGTAAAAACTAAGGTAGTTGATGAAAAACTCACCATTTTAGCTAAAGCTACCCAATATAATGACGGAAAAAGATGAACGTGTATTATATCATATTTTCTAAGATAAGGAATAAGCTTGAATATTAATACTGGATTTTTAAAACCATTTGAGCCTAACGTAATAATATTCACACCTTTTCTTCTTAGATCTGATGTATATGGGCAGTTTGGTCTTTCTAGCAAAACTAAAAGATCTACAGTAATCAGCTTATTGTCATATTTAGGAAGAGCTTTTATCAAGAGCATTTCTGCTCCGCCCATTCCTAATTCATTTATGACGTGTAATACTTTCTGTGACATTTTATTGATTATTTTTTTTATCATTCATATACATCAAAATTCCTGGCAAAAGGCCAATAATAGTATAAATTTTTGATATTTTCCTCAATTTCTCTTTGAAACCGGAAGAAGCATTTAGAGAAAATCTCCAATAATTAATGTTTGCTTTAATTTTTTGAATAAATTGGATTTTACATTTCTCAAGTTCGGAATAGAACATCATTGATGCAATTGGAGAGTTCATTCTGATTTTAACGATTTTAGATGTCAGACCATCAGGAAGATACTCGCACTCATAAATTATTTCTGAAAAGAACAATAAATTATATTTTTGTGCTATCCTATTCCAAACCAAAGCTTCTGGACAAAATTTCTCACCAGCTGTCTCAGGAAATGTAAACTCTTTTAACACATGAGTCAAAAATACTTCTGCAATATCTCCTATGATTTTATATTTGTGCCTGTAATCAATAGAATTTGTATAAATTTCATCAAAAGGAGTCTCACTTCCTACAATTCGACCATTAAAATAGGCTTTTCTTCCTGCTACTCCACCAAAATTATTTCTATCTTTATTTTGTTGATATTTATTAAATATAATTTGTAATGAATCAGAGGGAAGTCTATCGTCACTGTCGAGTAGTACTACCATTATTCCCTCGGCAATTTCAACACCTCTATTGATTGCTATGTGTTTTCCTTTGTTTTGTTGTTTCAAATACTTGATTGGGAAATTTGACTTTAACTTGAGGTGATTAACGATTTCATCAGTATCATCAGTACTTCCGTCATCGACAATCACCCACTCAAAATTTTGATATGACTGAGACAGTAATGATGAAAATACAATTTCTAGAAGATGTCCTCTATTGTATGTCGGAGTGAAGATTGTAAAAGTATATTTCATAAGTGTATTTTGTTTAGATAACTTTGACGTAGTCTTTCAAAAACATGAAAATAGTAAATGCTAATTGTATATATATTATCTTAAGCAGAAATCTAGGTTGATTTTTGATAAGTTCCTTGTCTTTAAATAACGGAAAAGAAAGTATTAAAGGAATTAAAAACCATGATAAACATGCAAATCTATTGGTATAATTAGCATAGATAATAAAAATCCAGAATGTATTTACTATTATATAGGTTTTAAAAATAACAGTATAAAAACGATCATAAAATTTTCTCTTATAAATAAAATAGTATCCAACAAAAATTGGAACTGCGCTATATATAATAAAATCGATTCGAAAAGTACTGCTTGTATTTTCAGCACTGAGATAACTACCTGTTCTATCATCATCCGAAAAGATGAAAGCAAAATAACTTTCTGCGAGGCTCATGATCTGTTTGCCTACAAGAAATGCAATTATAATTGCAAAAAACCATATTTTTATTAAGTTTTTTATAGATATCCATTTTGTTTGAGCTAATAAATAGCCCATTACAGGCAACAGTAAGGACGAATGCATACTTACACTAATGAACATAAACAAGATTTTTAGAAGCATTTTCTCACATGACAATGCATAAAAAAATAAAGAAAAGCCTAATCCAGTCCGAAGCCCATTAATCCCGAAACTAAAAAAGAACATTGTTGTTATCAAGATAATAAAAGGAAAAAATACATCTTTTGAAAACCACCTTCTCAGAGCCAGATAGTGAAATCCTATATAAATAAACGAACAAACTAAATAAAATCCTGTTACGTTTAAAAGTAAAAAATTTTTACAGAATCGCATCAGTAAATTAAATCCAAATTCGCTATCGGCCAAATTGATGTAAAACATTGTATAGTTTAAAGTGTCACCATAGAAATTACTCGAACCGAAAGGATCTCTTAAACCAATATAAAATGTTATGAAGAAAGCTAATAAAGGAAGACCGATAATTTGATTAATCTTCGGATATAAATTTATTTTTTTTATGTAAAATAATGGTATTGAATAGAACAATACAAAAGCAGATAATATTACATAATAATATATGGGAAACAGTTCTCCGAATTTCATGACATCACAAATTTTAATTTTTCACAATACATCTCCCATGTACAGTTAGACAGTACTCTTTCCCTTGCTTTTATACTCTGATTTCTGATGATTAGAGGATTATCTACCAGCGATATTAAAATTTGAGACAGATCCTCAAAATTATCCTGCTCAATTAACCAGCCTCCATTCAGATGACTTATTGCATCAGGGATACCTCCGGATTTTGTTCCGATAGCAGGAGTACCACAAGACTGTGCTTCTAAAAAAACAAGACCAAACCCTTCAACACTTGTGTCCTCCTCCGAAGATCTTGTACACATAATAAAAAGATCATTTTCACTGTAAAATTCCGGCAACTTATCATCAGGAACGAACCCGTGAAAGCTAACATTATCATTTAATCCCAGATTATTCACCAATATTTTCAACTCCTCTAAATATGATCCTGTACCGCCTATATTCCAATTGATACGATTTCGGTAGTATTCGGGAAGCTTACTTATTGTTTCCGCTATAAAATCATATCCCTTAAATTTCAGAATTCTTGAGACTGTTACTATATTTAATTGACCATTAGAATTTTTATTTGGAAAGGGCTTAAAAAAATTTTGATTTACAGCCAATGGTAAAGTAGATACTTTTGATTTTGGAGATACTTTTTGCATAAGACCTGCTGTATAATGAGAGTTTGCAATATTATTCCTGGCCTTTCTCAATACCAATTTCCCTAAAACAGGAAGCCATATAGATTTTCTAAATTTAGACATTCCTGATAAAAACTCAGTGCCATGCCCCAAAACATAGTAATTTTTAATACCGGCAAGCAGACATAAAAGACCCTCCGGATACCATAGTCCACAAAGAACGTCAATATTTTTTTTATCATTTAGTTTTAACAGAAAAAATAATGCAGATAATTCACAAAAAAATCTTTTGGAAGGTAATGTAATGATCTTGACGTTATTATAATTATAAGGTTTACTAAAACCATTTTTTTTTCTGGTTAGAACTGTCACATTTTCATAAAATGAGCTCATTCCATCAGCAACTTCCTGGCATAAACGGGCTATACCTCCGTCTGATGGCGGATAGTCGTAGGAAAATATTATTAGCTGTCTGCTCATATTAAAATTTTGAATTAAAAAAAAGACGGGTAAAAATTCCGGGAATAAAATAAATTTTTCGGATAATAAAAAAATCCAGAAATTTTCTTCTTGGTTCACTCTTTTCAGATATCTTACGGTAAATCAACCAATCTCCCTGTTTAAATATATCAGAAGGACTAACTTTATTTATTAAGGCTGAATTCATAAACATATGAAGATTGATTTTGAAGTTTTCATAAATTATTGAAAAATTCTGATCATCCAAGTCAATTTTATAGTCCTCAACAAATAATTTTTTATAATGAACATAAGGTTCAAAATATTCATTAGGCAGTAGTAATTTATTTGTCAGAGATCCCATATTGATCATATAATTATAATGTACAGTACTGGAAAAAACAATTTGATTTCTGCAAAGTAGAATATATTCAAGAATGAAGATCATATCTTCATTGTAAGTGAATTTTTCATTAAAGAACAAATTATTGTCTTTAATAATTGAAGACTTAAATAACTTAGAGACAGGATTTCCATTTAAAGAAATTTTACCTGCGTTAAACAGTTTATGTTTATCAAAAAAACGTACAGTCATATCGGGTATATCCGTTATGTTTTCTGTACCATTTTCAAAAATTCTTCTAACTCCCTGAAAAACCAATTCTGTATTTTCTGACTTATGCCAATCCTTAAACATTGTCAATAGATAATCGGCATCGATATGATCATCCGAATCAACAAAACATATACAATCTCCACCTGATTCAGCAATTCCTCTATTTCTGGCTTTACTAACGCCTTCGTTTTTCTTATTTATAAGAAAAAATCTTTTATCTTTTCCAGTATATTTTTCACAGATATGCAAAGAAGAATCTGAGGAACCGTCATTAATCAATATTACTTCAAAGTCTGTATAGCTTTGGTTCAATATAGATTCTAAGCATCGGTCTAAATATTTCTCAACATTGTATACCGGAACGATAATGCTAATTTTCATGACGCTTAAAATTTTTGTATTTTTTCAGATAGTGAATCATATTTTTTAAAATCTCTGACTTCTGTTTTTGACCGATTAGTGAGTACACAAAAGCAGTTAGGGAAAAACGGATAATTCTCAGATAAAAACCTACATAAATCATATACTGCTGATCCGTTTTTTCATAATAAAGCAGTTCACTGTTTTTCATTCTTTCAAACGTTTTTTCTTTGATACCTTCTGATCCTCCTTCATAATGTACAATTTTTGCTTTTGGCACTGAGAAAATTTTGAGATTGAGTTTTCTGATCCTATAGATTAGTTCAGTTTCTTCATAATACATAAAAAAATCTTCATCGAAACCTTTCAGGTGATTAAATACATCAGCTTTGATCATGAGGTCTGCACCGCTGATGAATCCTCCCACAGGTTTGTTTTTTCCTGAATGGTTAAAATTTTCACCTTTATATATTATTTTGCTTAAAGCATTGAATAAAAAAAAGTCTATCTCGTGCAATAAACCCGGCATAAAATTGCTGTACGATGTATTTGGCAAAAAATCCTGTGTTAAAAGATTTCCGCCGCAAGCACCTGTGCCAGGATTCGTTTTTATAAAATCATAAAGAATGTTGATTGCCTCATTATACAATATAGTGTCCGGGTTTAAAAAAAATAAATATTCTCCAACAGCAGCCTGGGCTCCAAGATTATTGGCAGCTCCAAAACCACTGTTTATATGATTATTAATTAATTTAACAGGGGGAAAAATTTCAGGTAAATTCTCTATACTTCTATCAGGCGAATCGTTATCAACAACGATAATTTCAAATTTGATATTTGAAGTATTTTTATAGATAGAATCTATACAATCAACAATTAAATTGTAAGTATTATAGTTAACAATAATGATTGATAAATCCATTTAATTTTCTGTTAATTTTTTTAAAACTGTTTTATCTAATGGACGATAAAGCAAATCTAATTTTTCAGAGGATAAATTTTTATATAGCAACTTTTCCCTATCAAATTCCATTCTTGCCTCTATAAGGTCTTCAGGAATACGGAATTTTATAAATTTTGCCGGATTTCCACCAACAATTGAATAGGGCTTAACATTTTTAGTAACTACACTTCCTGCGGATATTATACTTCCTTCACCTATAGTAATACCTGATAAAATTATAGCGTTTGCTCCTATCCAAACGTCATCTTCTACAATGATTTTCCCTTTAGTTTGCGCATCCTCTACTGCATACTTTTTATAAAATTGAGCTTTAACGGGATATGTTGTAAAAGAATCTATTTGATGATTCCCCCCCAAAATGAACAATACATTGGTTGCAATTGATACATGATTACCAATAATTAAACCTTCATCAGGATTCTCATAAGATAAAATATCAATAACTCCATAAGAATCTTTACCAACATTTATTATATTTATATCCTTTACAGTTTTAGAAATATGAGTCATATTATGTTGATTTCTTGAACGCCATTCAAATTGTTTAGAAACGCATTTAATATCATTAATTGATAAAATTCTATAGTAATTTAAAATTTTAAAAAATCTAAGCATTATAAATCATTTATTTATTATTAAAGACCATTTCTGTAAATATACCTTTGATATCCTATTATATTCCTTAAGAGTTTTAATTTTCTTTTAAATCCGGGTATTTTAAAAAATAATCTTTTACAGGTTTTTAAGACAGTTTTAATCAATTCAGGATTATCTTTTGATGTATTAAAATCGTGAATTCTGTATTTTGAAACATAACGGTCATAAAACAACAATTCACTTTTGGCAGCGGCGCTTGCATAGAAGTACAAATCTTCTGCTTTTAAATCTTCGGGATATTTTCCTATCAATTTGAAAATACTCAAATCCATCATTACAACGGCGCCTGAAATTGAAAATTTGAAGATAATCTGATCCATAAGTTCATCATCATTTATATATTTGGATTTATCAGCTTTATGAAAGTCAGATAACATACTGTCATAAATTTTTTCTCCTTTATCATCTATCACTACAGCATCCGACACAACAACCTTTTTGTTACTGTTTTGTAGAATCTTTACCCGTTCATCAATCGTATTATTGATCAGTAAATCGTCGCTTGCCAATATGACTCCATACTGCCCTTCAGCCATTTCTACTAATTCGTTGAATGTGGCGCACAATCCCTTATTCTCTCTCTTTCTAAAATTGACCTTTTGATTAGGATTATCAATTATCCACTGCTCAATAACATCTGCTGAATTGTCTTTTGAACCATCATCTATAATTACAATTTCTTTATTTTTATAGGTATCCTCTAAAGTTGAATTCAGAGTTTCTACTATATAATTAGAATGATTGTATGAAGGAATAAGAATGCTGACTAAGGGATACATCATATATATATTTAAAAATTCATAAAAGCAAAATTGCTTAAAAAAACATCTGCGAGAGAAAATTATTTTTTTATTTTAAATTTTTGTAAAAGAGACTGTATGCTGAAAATCGTATTCAGCTTTCTTAGTGATAAGGTCACTGACACGATCATCAATATACATCCGATGCTGTATCCCAAGATAATATTGGGAACTAATTTCATGATTAAAAGTGCTACTGCAGCTACAGAAATCTGGATGATAAAAATTTTTATAAAATCAATATCAAAGCTAAACTGGTATTTAAATTTTGAGATATAGATCATCTGAATGAGATATAAAACATAGCTTGCTATGAAAGAGATTCCTAAACCCTCAATATCCCAAAAATAAAATCCTAAACAATTAAATATAGTCTGATAAACATTAAATCCTAATTCAGACCAAAAAAAAATTTTCGTATCCCCTTTTGCCAGTACAAGAAAACCAAGCAGCCATGATGCAGCTTTAAAAAAGATTCCAATCATTGCATATTGCATCATGGATTCTGTTGGCAGAAATTCTCTGCTGTATAAAAGGATAATGGCAAAATTGACAAAAATTATGAATGTGGTAAGTAGCGGTCCCAGGATGATTAACGCGACAGTACCTTGTTGGTTAATAATTGAACTCATTTTTACGTGATCATGAATGGAACCCGAAAGCCGAGGATAGTAATCTGTTGCCATAGCTGCAAAAACAATCCCTACATAAGAATTAATAATTCCAAAACCGGCACTGTAGTAGCCCATCTGCTCAAGTCCACCGAAACGGGTAATGAAGATTCTTACTCCATAAGAACCAACGGTAGCAATAATTCCGCTGAGACTTAGAAAAAAACCTAACCGCATCATTCCTTTTCCCTTCTCCCATGTTTCTTTAAAATTTGTACTTGGTACAACAAATTTTAGTCTGGTGTAAAAAAACTGGGTAACAATTAATGTAACGATTGCCATAATAACCATTGAGGGCACAATCCCCTTTACACCATATATGAAATACAGTGGAAATGTAATCAACAATGCAATTAGAGAGCTTGACATATTGGCATAGGCCAACCATTTCAACTGACGGGTCCCCTGTAAAACTGCATCTTTGCCTAATGATAATTGACCTAAAAATAAAGTTACAGATAAAAAAACGAAAGACCATGTATAGTCATAATTGTCAAAAGTTAATTTAGACAGATAGGGAGAAAACAGTAAAGTTAAAATCATTCCCAACCCTCCGGTATACCAAACCAATTTATTAAGAACACTGATCACATTCAATAGTTTAGGTCTGTCCTGCTGTTCATTGGCTAAAGCAATATCTTTAATACTGCTAGTTCCCAAACCGAAACTGGTAAATGAAGTTATCAAACTCAGTGTAGAGGTTAGTAATCCAAATATACCAAGTCCTGCAGGACCTATTAAAACTGCAATAAACTTAGACCGTATGATCGATATAATAATATTAAATACTTGAACACCTCCAAAAATAGAAGTTGCCTTAAAAATTTGTCGATAAGAAGATTTTTCTTCAGACATTAAAATGATTTATTTTTGTTATAACTCATCAACAATTTTGTCACCAGCGACTTTATGTATTGATAAATTCAGTAATTTAATTATTATCCTTGGCACTCAACAAATTCTTATTGGTTAATGCGGGAAAATCCTGTTTGTTAAGAAAAATAAAATGAAAGATTAACTTCATAGGCGTATTTTTTGTCTATTATTTATTAAATATCTTTTACTGAATTTTAAAATTTTAAGGATAACAGATATTTTAAAACTTGTTTTATACAGATCTTCAAAAAACAAATCACTCTGATTGATACCGTTAATAATTTTTTCTCCTACAGCATGTAATGAATGGTTACTTTCAACGTAATGATAACATTTTTCAGCCTCATCATAATGTTTTTCTTTACTTACCAACTCAATCAGTTCTGTAAAACTTAACTTTCTAACCAGATTCGGATCAAACTTTTCTGCAACATTATAATTTTCTGCTTGATATAACCATCTAAATTTATTATTTTCAGGAAAAGGAGTAAATTTAAAATCCACTAAAATAACAGGTTTCTTCATACTACCCATTTCCAATGCTGAAGTCCCCATAGCAAAAACCAAATCAAAATTATTATTGACATAATCGGTAAGGCTTTCTCCTACAAGTGTACCTAGAAAAATAATCTGCACATTACTGGGTAGTTTTATTTGTTCAATTTTATTTTTATCATCTCCTTCACCTATTATATGAATTGTCAGATTTTTATTTAAATGTTCATGTGCAAAATTAATCGAATGATGGATAACATTAATCAGAGAAAATATTTTATCAAAACTTAACCGTCCCACCCAACCAAGATGGATATGATCTTTATTTACATTTTTATGTTTACCTTTTCGTTTTTCGTAGAAAATAGGTACAAAAAAATCGGGTGTTCTTTTAAAATTAAAGATATCTTGCTGAAATGACAGATTGGTTTCATCCATAAAAAACACACCTTTTTTACTGATCATCAAATCTAAATCATTACCAATTTTGGCCAATGGTATGCTATTTAAATGATACCTGTTATTCAATTTGACTGAATTGTATAATCCGGAAGGATGGATTGACCAAAAAAATATTCTGAACTGCCCCTTTAAACAAAACAATATATCATACACGGATGATAAAGGGGTTATCAAAACAGAATCAGAATTTACTTCAATTGTACTGGAGCCAGTATATTCCAGAAAATTGATATTTATATTTTCATTTTCATTTTCAAACATTTTCTTCACGACACCGTCATGATAATCAATATAAGATATCGAAACACCATACTTACTTAAAAGATATACAGCAAGCCTAAAAAATAAGAATTCCGCTCCTCCGATTACTCTGCTTGGATAAAAAAAGGTAACTGACTTAAAATTTAAATGGTGCATGTCTGATCAATAAAATTTTGTAATAATAAACTCATACTAAAAACAGTTGAGCTCAATTAATTGTACAAATTGTACTTGTAATGTCATCTTATTTTACAAATATATAACTTAATAAAGCAAAGAAAAAACCGTCTCAGCTAAACTGGATATTTTAATTTATTTTTTCGAATTTATAGGATTCTGAATAGGATCAGCAATTACTCATTTTACAATTATACAATAATAAGTTTTGATGAAAAACAAGATAATTATGAATATTAAACAACTTTTTTACTTTTATGAATAGCTATTGATCGCTTGAATAACTTTGTTAATATCTTCCTCTTCCATCACAGGGCTTATTGGCAGACTCAAAACCTCATTGTGTATCATTTCAGTGATTGGAAATGAAAGATTGTTCCAATCCTTATAAGCTTTCTGTTTATGAGGAGGAATAGGATAATGAATCAAAGTCTGGATACCATTTTCTGTAAGATATGCCTGAAGATTTTCTCTCTGCCCGGTTCTGATAACGAATAAATGCCAAACATGTTCTTTTGAACTGTCTGGTATTTCAGGAAGAATAACAGCAGGATTTTTTATTTCTTTTGTATACCGTATCGCAATTTCTCTTCTTCTGTTATTCTCAGCATCAATATATTTTAATTTTACCGAGAGGACAGCAGCCTGTATTTCATCTAATCTGGAATTTAATCCTTGAAAAATATTTACATACTTTTCATTGGAGCCATAATTTGCCAGAGTCCGGATTGTTTTTGCCAGGTTACTGTCATTGGTAGTCACTGCTCCTGCATCACCTAACGCTCCCAAATTTTTTCCGGGATAAAAGCTAAATCCTGCCGCATCACCTAAATTTCCAGTTTTTAGACCGTTCCATTCTGCACCAATAGCCTGTGCATTATCTTCTATGATTTTGAGTTGGTACTTCTCTGCAATTCTTTTTAATTCTGCAGAAAAAATCACCCGTCCGTAAAGATGTACAACCATGATCCCTTTTGTCCTATCGGAAATTTTCTCCTCAATTTTAGATATATCTATATTTTGTGAATTGATTTCCGGTTCTATCAGTACAGGAACTAACCCATTATCAGAAATAGCCAGTATTGATGCAATATAGGTATTGGCAGGAACAATGATTTCATCGCCTTTTTGCATTATCCCAAGTTCTATATATGCACGGAAAATTAATCGTAAAGCATCTAAACCATTGGCAACACCTATTGTATGGTCAGCTCCAATATATTGAGATAACTTATCTTCAAAACTGTTAACTTCATTTCCCAAAAGATACCATCCTGAACGAAATGTACTAAGTATTTTTTCTTCTATCTCCTGCTGATAGGCAAGATTTATTTTCTGTAAATCAAGAAATTTGATCATTTAAAGTAATTTTTAATTATCTGTATGACTTCAAAATTATTATATTTTTCAGTATAATATACAATATTATTACCTGAGAAGTCAATCTGGTCTTTTTGCGGAATGTATTTTTTTAGGTAATTTTCCAACATAGCCGGCTCATTATTTTTAGAACAATACGTCATCAAATACATTGTTAAAGTGGTTCCATTATTATTTTTTGTATTCACATCCCAATTTAAATTTTCTATAAGGTATTCAAGAAAAGCGTACCGACCATTATATGCTGCGATAATAGCTAAATCCCAACCTTCTTCTGAACGTTGAAAAATATCATAACCTTTATCAATATAGTATTTTAAACTATTCAGGTTTCCTTCTCTGGTAAAATCAAATAAATTTTTGCGTAAATCCTTTAATAATCTGATATCATAATCGATTGAACTTACTAAGATAGAAAACTCATCATCTTTAAGCAAGGTACCTGCTTTGACAGTGGACTTTACATCAGTAATATGACCATCATAAATTTCATATCCAAATACCTTGGGAAGTTGATAGGCAGGAAATACAAATGCTCTAATCTGCTTGCTTATTTCATATGCTGTCTTATTAAGATTAATAATAATGTTTCCATAGTCAATAGCTTTTTTTGAGTAATAAGTTGATAATTTACCTGGTTGTATATGGCTGGTAAAATCATTGTAAATTAATTCCTGCAGTTTACTTATTACTAATCTAGAGCCATAATCAATATACATAGAGTATAATTTCTCTGCTGTAACCTCTTCATTTAAAATAATTTTTTGCTGCGAAATTATATCTCCTGTATCGATTCCTGAATCAATTTTGTGCAATGTGACTCCTGTATACGTTTCGCCGTTCAGTATTGGCAAAGCAGAAGTGTACATTCCTTTATATTCTGGAAGATAGGAAAAATGGATATTAAACAGTCTGGTGCTTGAAAAGAATTCGGTTTTAATTATTTTGTCATATTCAAGACTGAGAAAAATAAGATCTACAATGCTATACAGATCTTTTAATTCAACAATAAGAATATTATTTAAATCACAAAAATTTCTGAATGATCTTTGAAAACTGTTGTTACCGGTATCATTCGTATTACAACATGCAACCAATGTAAATTCAGGATATTGATGTCGAATATATTGTGCGACATCAACCGCTATATTATTTTTGCCTGCTATGCAGATTATTTTTTTATCCATTTTTTAGCTTGATATATTGTTCGTAATCTCTGATATAATCAGCTTCATTATATTGATGAGATGCCAGTACAAGACAAATTGCTCCTGAGGAAAAATTTATTTCCGATGCCCATACTCCGGGCGGAATGTGTAGGCCGATATTTGGTCTATTAAGAAACACCTGTCTTTTATATTTCCCATCATCTAGACCTACCTCAAAACTACCGCTCGCAGCGATGAGAAACTGATGGCATTCTTTATGTGCATGAGCTCCCCGGCTTTCACCTCCTGCTATATCATAAAGGTAGAATACTCTTTTTACATTGAATGGAAAATCTGAATCACTTTCAACAACTGTAAGATTTCCTTCATCGAAATTAATTTTCCCTAGATCAATTACTGAACAGTCAAAAACTGATATCTTATCCATTTCTTAACATTTTAAACTGTTCGTAATTTCTGATATAATCATCTGCATCGTACAATTTATCTGAGACAATAAGAGCCAGTGAATTTGTAGAGAAGTTCTCTAAACTCCTCCAATACATTGTAGGAATATATAACCCATGATAAGATCTGTTAAGTGAAAATTTCTCCTCCTTCTGACCATCATTTAATATTACATCAAAACTCCCTGACAGTGCAACAATAAATTCCTGTTGCTCTTTAAATGCATGGCTTCCTCTGACTTCTCCTCCCGGAACATCATAAATCCAGTACGTCCTGGCAATGTCAAAAGGCAATTGATTCGGATGTTCAAAAAAAGATAAATTCCCCCTTTTGTCTAGAATCTTAGGAAGATTTATTAGTGTAGGTAATTTCATTTTAGTATTATATTAAACAATTAGCTTCTTTTAAAAATAACTGAAAATAATAGTTTTTTGTTCATACAGGATTAGAATTTTGAGGATTATCTGTCAATTTCTGCTTAAAGACATAAAAGGATATTTTTAGCTTTTTCAGAATCATGGCATCTTTATTCCTATCTTAAAACTGACTGGTATTTTTCCAGCTGATTGTAAATCTTCTTTACATCCTGCGACTTTTCTTTTTGCAGAATCAAAATAGCATCATTGGTATGAACCAATATGCAATTTCTCATTCCTACGAAAGCAGTGAAAATATCAGTTCCAATGATCATATTTCCGCTCTCATCCACAGAATGACCGTACGAACGCAGATAATCATATAAAGATTCAAAAGATCCCAGATCATTCCATCTAAAATGAGCCGGAACTACTTTTATTCTCTTTGAACGTTCCATCACCGCATAATCAATGCTGATTGAAGGAATTCTGAGAGATGCAGATTCATCAATGATATGATTTAAAGAAAGTTTCCAGGTCTCCAGGCATGTTTCATATACTTCAGGCTGGTAATTTTTCAGTTCTTCTAATAATACTCCGGCTTTAAAACAAAACATTCCGGAATTCCATAAAAAAGTCCCACGGTCTAAAAACTCCTGAGCAGTTTCAGTATTCGGCTTTTCCCTGAATGACAAAACATCTTTGCCTTCATATTCTATATAACCATACCCAGTTTCAGGTTTGGAAGGCACAACACCAAAGGTAACCAGGAAATCTTTTTTTGCTAAATCAATAGCATCTCTGATAGCTTTATTATAGCTGTCCTGATTCTGTATCAGATGATCTGAAGGTGTAACAATCAAAATATCTTCCGGAGTTACGGCAAGAGCGGCAAATGCAATCGCAGCGGCTGTATTTCTTGCCTGGGTTTCGGTAATAAATTTTTGAGGCAGAGCTATATCAATCAAAAGTTTTCGGCTTAGTTCAATATGATCTGTATTGCCCACCACCATTACCTCATCAACTATTGACGCATTTCTTTCTGCAGTAAGTTCAAATAGTGATTTTCCTGAAAACAATTTCAGGAACTGCTTCGGATGCTGTTTTCGGGAGAGCGGCCATAATCGACTTCCGATTCCGCCTGATAAAATTACATTATAGATTTTCATGAACGGTTATAATCATCTTCAACTCTTACAATATCGTCTTCTCCAAAATAAGTACCGTACTGAACTTCAATAAAAATAACAGGTTCAGCTGTTTTATTCTCCATTCTGTGTTGAGCTCCAACAGGAATCTGTGCAACATCACCAATTTTATATTCTTTTACTTCATCATTGATTGTAATTATTCCTATGCCGGAAATGACAGTCCAAACCTCTGCACGGTAATGATGATATTGAAGGGATAAACGTTGACCCGGATTAACTAAAATCCTCTTTACCTTATGGGTTTCTGCATCTTCAAGCACCCAATATTCTCCCCAGGGTCTTATGTCGTGTTCCAGTTTTTGCATTTCTATTATTTGTTTTTAGACTGTAAATTTTTAGATTGTCAGAGCGTTTTCCATCAGGAGAAATTATAGCCGTCTGGATGCTATTTCTTTCGATAAAACTCCTTTTACATCGTAGATAACTCCATTCTCTTTAAGATATTCAGACAGGTTTAAGCTTAAAAATTCCTGATGTGAAACCGTTAAAATAATTGCGTCAAATTTTATTTTGAGCGCCTCAGCCAGTTTTTGTTCGTTCAGATCCATATAGCTGGGAAGATCATACTCATATCTAACTTCTTCAGAATCTGCCCATGGATCATAGGTAATAACATCAGCGCCATATTCCTGTAAATTTGTAATCACATCAATAGCCTTTGAGTTCCTGATATCAGGACAGTTTTCTTTGAAAGTAATTCCCAGATTTAAAATCTTTGCACCTCTGATTTTAAGATCATTATTTATCATCAGTTTAACAACCTGAGATGCTACAAATGCCCCCATCGAATCATTTAACCTTCTTGCTGCTAAAATCAATTCAGAATAATATCCTATTTCCTGCGCTTTTTGAGCTAAGTAAAATGGATCTACCCCAATACAGTGGCCACCCACCAAACCAGGTCTGAATTTTAAAAAATTCCATTTGGTTCCTGCGGCCTCCAACACATCATGGGTATCAATATTCATTAATGAAAAAATCTTTGCCAGCTCATTCATAAAAGCAATATTAAGATCCCTCTGTGAATTTTCAATCACTTTCGATGCTTCTGCAACTTTGATTGTAGGCGCAAGGTGAGTTCCTGCAGTAATAACTGATTTATACAGATCATCAACAACTTTCCCGATCTCAGGAGTTGATCCTGAAGTAACTTTTAAGATTTTTTCGACAGTATGTTCTTTATCTCCGGGATTGATGCGTTCAGGCGAATAGCCTACAAAAAAATCTCTGTTAAATTTTAAGCCCGATATCTTTTCCAAAACAGGTACACATTCCTCTTCTGTTACTCCCGGGTAAACAGTAGATTCATAAATAACAATATCATCTTTTTTCAGTACCCGTCCTACAGTTTCACTTGATTTATACAGCGGGGTTAAGTCAGGTCTGTTATGCTTGTCAATAGGTGTGGGAACGGTTACAATGTAAACATTTACATCCTTAATATCTTTACTATCTGAAGAACAGTATAGACCTGTATTTTTTTCTGATAGGATCTCTGCTGAACCCTCCTCAGCATTTGAAAATGGATTCCTGCAAACTAAAACTGACTGCAGTAATTCTGCAGAAATTTCCTGAGTAGTATCGTTTCCGGCATTGACCTCATCAACACGCTTTTCATTGATATCAAAGCCTACGACCGGGTACTTTGTTGCAAAAAGCCTCGCTAAAGGTAAACCAACATATCCCAGACCAATTACTGCAATTTTGTGTATTCTATCCATTTATATGACCATAATTTCATTACTGAAATTATGTTGTTTTAATTATTTTTTAAAAATCTTTCAAAAAAAGATTTTTTTTGATCCGCTGAATATCCATATCCATACTTATATCCATAGCCATAACCGCTATTCATTTTGCTTACATCATTAAGCACTAAACCTACATTTTTTATTTTTTTATCTCGAATCTGTTTATTGATAAAGCCAACCAGCTCTTTTTCCGTATACCCGGATCTTGTTACATAAATCGTTACATCCGCTACATCAGAGATTAAATGTGAATCTGTAACTAACATTAAAGGCGCTGTATCTAAAATAATGTAGTCATATATTGACTTTAAACTTTCTATAAGTTCCTGATATCTGCCATTTGAAAGCAATTCCGTAGGATTTGGTGTAATAGCACCCGAATAGATAACGTCACAGTAAGGATTGAATGTTGTCTGATGAATAATCTCAGATATTTTCATTTTATCGTCATACATAAATTCTGACAATCCTACCAATCCTCTTCTGTTTTCATTGTATCGCTGCAGTTGGGGATTACGGATATCTGAGCCAATAATCACCACCTTTTTTCGAGGCGTTGCAAGTGTTAAAGCTAAATTTACCGAAACAAATGTTTTACCTTCACCCTTTACTGTAGAGGTTACAAAAACGACATGCCCTTTTTTATTTTTAGGGAGCATGAAATTAATATTGGTAATCAAAATTCTGAAAGCTTCAGCTAATGGTGATAAATCATTTAGATGAACAATCTCAGGATCACCTTTCTCCAAGGAGGGTAATTCGCCAACAACGGTTGCACCCTCAGATAATTTTTCTAGATCCTGTTTGGATTTAATTTTATTATTAAATAATTCTACAAAATAAATAATTAAAAAAGGTATTAATAAACCCACCAACAAAGCACCAAGGTATATAACTTGTCTGTTAGGTGAGACCATCTTAATTGTCAAAGCATCATCAACTACTCTTGCTTTAGGTGCGGCAATCGCCAATGAAATTGCAGCCTCTTCTCTCCTCTGTAAAAGAAGAAGATACAACTGTTCTTTAATATTCTGTTGCCTCTCAATACTTCTGAAAAGTTTTTCCTGAATAGGGATCTTGGAAATTCTGCCTGACAGTCTGTTCTGTTCAGATTGTACGTTATTTCGGGAGATCTGAAGAGCAGATCTGCTCTTTTGTAAACTCTGCAATACTGAACTCCTGATGCTGATGATCTGTTTTGTCAAATCCTGCACCATAGGATTTGAAGTTGTAGCATTTTGCAATAACCTAGCTCTTTCTAATACAAGCTGATTATACATTTCAATATTTGAATTGGAATCTGAATCTGCAAGACCAACATTTAAAGGCAAAACTTCGTAATTGCCCTGTCTGCTGTTTAAGTTTGCAATTAAACTCCCAATCAGTTCAAGCTGAGATTCTGTAGCAATTTGCTGCTGGCGTATCGTGGAAGCCGTTTCTAAAGACAATCCAGCTTCAGTTTCAATATCCGCAATGTTATTCTGAACCTTAAAATTCTCTTTCTGTGTCTCAACTCTTCCTAACTCGTCACCAATAAGTTTGATTCTTTCATCAATAAATGCGGCAGTTTTTTGGGCTTCCGAGTTTTTATCTAAAATAGCTTCGCGGTTGTAATTAACAGCCAACCTGTCTAAAATATCTTCCGCCTTTTCTGATGAGGGATGATTGATACTTAATTTTATTACTGTAGAATTTTTTTCCACCAAACTTACATTCAGTGCAACAAGCAGAGATCTGGCCCTGTTCATCGCAGACATGAATTCCAGTCGATATTGTAAAGGTTTATTGGTTTGGATCAGTTTGGGATTTTTCTGAAACATGACTATACCAAATGGTAATGAAAGTGCTTTATTAAAAGTCGTTGTAATCGGCGCTTTAAAACTTTCTGATTCTAAAACAATTGAATTTCCCTGTACTGATGCAAAAACTTCTTTTGCGGGATAAGCACCTCGAGGTTTTTCTTGAATAACTCTTATAATAAAAGGAACTGCATCTTTGTAAAGCTCAGTATCTTTAAGCTTTCCTTTAGAGAAAATATTTGTTTCAAGACCTAATTCCCTGACAACTGAGATCATCAATTTTTTTGACTTGAAAATTTCAATCTCATTGTCTACCGAGTTGGTACCCATACCCCCTACACCCCCTATTTCAGTAAGTACAGACATTTCCGGCTGACCAGAGGAAGATTTTTTAACCTCTTTAATCAATAATGTTGATTCTGTATTGTAAACGGGAATTGTGTATCTTAAAAAAAACCATGCTATAAGAACAGCGATGATGACTCCCGCAATCAACCAATACCAACGATAAATATAAGGCTTGACAATCTCTCTTATATTAAAAGATTCATCTTCCTGAGACGACTCATGAAATTCATTATTATTCACAATAAGATTAATTAAATTTAATAAATTAGTTCTTGAGAAGTGCTAAAACACTAATCACCAAAGAAGCCGCCAAGGAAGCTACAGAAATATATAATCCCGTATTAGGATCTACTCTTGCCGATTTTTCTCTAACAGTATTCGGCTGTACATAAATCATGTCATTCTGCTTTAAGTAATAAAAAGGAGAATTTATAAATTGAGCACTTGTAATATCTATTCTTTGTTGGGTAAATTTCCCATCTACATTTCTAATGATCAGGATATTCTTTCGCAAACCAAAAGTCGTCAAATCACCTGCCATACCTAATGCTTGTAAAATTGTGGCATTACCATCAGGGATTACGTAAGTCCCAGGTTTAGATACTTCTCCCAATACAGATACTTTAAAATTAATTAATTTAACATCAACTACTGGATTCTTAACATAGGCAGAGATCAGACCTGACAGTTTCGCTCTCAGTGTTTCAACATTTTCGTCTTTGGTGTTTACTAAACCTATCTGAGGAAAATCTATATTACTATCTGTATCAACGATATATGTAGGTCCCGAAGTTGGTACCGCCTGAAACTGAGTATTTCCGCTTGGTGCAGTATATTGTGCAACTGTTGCAGTAGAAGAATAGTTTTGATTGAAAGGTTTTACCACATCCAGATCTTTGGCTGAAACCGTTATTACCAACTGATCACCTGGCTGTAAAGTACTCCGGCTGTTTTTAACAGAATTATCCAAAGCAATATTTTCAATATCCTTCATATAATTAATCTCCTGTCTTGGAGCACAGGAAAACACAGCTAAAGTTAATGCTGTGTATACACAATATTTTTTTAAAGTCATTCTTAATAAATTTTTCACAAAAATAGGTTTATTATTTTAAACTGAAACTTGTTTTGAATTTTGATATTTTACTTGCTTTGTAATATATTTTCAGTAACATGTATATGCTGATTGTCGGAACTCTTTTTATCCAGGCTTTCGTATTCCGAATTGTTGCTGATAAATTCAGGAACGATTTTCTTTAATAAAGTAACGACTTGTACCTTATCTCTCTTAACTGCAGACTTGATGATTTGTTTGAAAAGAATTTCAATTTCATTAAAATCAACGGTAGGATCCTTAGAAATCATGATTTTTTCATGATGAGTAGGAACTGTTGTGGCATCATTGCTCAGAAGTTCTTCATATAGTTTCTCTCCCGGACGCAGTCCGATGAACTTTATCTTAATATCCAAATCAGGAGTAAAACCAGATAGTTTAATCATTCTTTTGGCTAGATCTAAGATTTTCACAGGATCTCCCATATCAAAAACATAGATTTCACCACCTGCTCCCATGGTTCCTGCCTGAAGTACCAGTTCGCACGCTTCAGGAATCGTCATAAAATATCTGATAATATCTGGATGGGTAATCGTAACAGGACCTCCTTTTTCAATCTGTTTCTTAAAATGGGGAATCACAGATCCATTTGATCCCAATACATTTCCAAATCGGGTGGTGATAAATTTTGTTGTATTACCCTCAGAATTCTGCAGCGACTGCACAAATAATTCGGCAGTTCTTTTTGAGGCTCCCATTACATTAGTAGGATTAACTGCTTTATCGGTTGAAACCATGACAAAACGGTTTACAAGATACTTTTTAGAAAGCAAAGCCACATTTCTAGTTCCTAAAACATTGACGAAAATCGCTTCATGCGGATTTTCTTCAATCAGCGGTACGTGCTTATAAGCAGCGGCATGGTACACCATTGAAAACTGGTAGATTTCAAATAACTTTTCCAATCGGTAGCTATTCGATATATCAGCTAATACAAATTTAAACTTCTGTTCCGGAAACTTTTCTAACAACTCCAATTCCAATTCATAAAGAGGAGACTCTGCCTGATCTAAAACGACAATCAGAGAAGGGCTGAACTGCGCAACCTGGCGTACAATTTCACTGCCGATGGAACCTGCACCTCCGGTAACCAAAACATTTTTATCAACGTGCCTCTTAATGATATCCTTATTTTCGATTTTAATAGGTCTCCGATTCAGTAAATCATCAATCTGAAGCTGACGTATTCCTCCTACCAAATCAGAATCTCTCATTTTACTGACAGTCGGCGCCTTCAAAACTTTTAAACCATGATCCAGTGCAGCAGTCATCCATTCTTCAAGCTCATTTTTAGTCATGATTTCCTTAATGATCAGAACGGCATCAAACTGTTTAACAAGAGCTGGATTTTTATAAAACTTTTCACTGTTATAAATTTTATGTCCCAGTAATACAGCTTTATGAGAATCTAACCGTTTGGTCAGAAAACCTTCCAAACGGTAAGGATAATTAGGATTATGAAGTATAGCTCTTGCTAAAGATACAGATGCATCCCCTACCCCTACTACAGCTACTCTTATTTTTGATGAAGACCCTTTAATATCAATTAAAACATTAAAAAACTGCTTGGTAAGCATTCTGAAAAAAAACAGGACAGAAACAGATATAAAAAAATAAAGAAAGAGAGTAGGATAAAGATATAATGATTTGCCTAACCAAAATTCACTTGCATAATTTAATAATAGCAAAGCACATAAAGTACCCCCTGAAGAAAGAATGATCTTAAAAAAATCAAAAAAAGTGGAATGCCTTATAATTCCAGCGTAGGTCTTGAAGAGAAACATAAAAAGAATATTCATCAAGATCAATAAAATCCTCTGTTCCGTTAAGTATTCAAGGAAGTTAACTCGTACTTTCAGTTTTTCAAGTAGAAAATAGGATAGTAAAATTGATAAAAGAATGATGAATACATCAATTAAAAAAACGATCCATCTAGGAATATACCTTAGCTCGGTGAGTTTCAGAATATTATCCCCATTATATAAAGCAATAAAAGCGTTACGCAGCTTTTTCATTCAGCATTTCTGGTGTTTTTGTTATATCCTGCAAAGATAATGATATTATCTTGATTAAAATACTACTTGCGAACATTATTTTAAAGTTGAAGAATTCAGTTAATGATTTCATTCTATGTAATATTATTCACAATTATTCGAATATATTTTGATTTAAACTGTAAATATAGAAATTTACTAATTATATATTTACCCGGTCATCAAATGATAGTAAACAGAGAACTGATAGATCTTTTAAAGTAAAGCTTACAAAATATCAATGCTGCTGCATGATCTTTTCCTCTATAAGTTTTCTCTGAAATTCTTTCATCCACAGACAATCCTGATTAAACAGATCCTTTCATTTAGCATGGTGGTAACGGAAATTCTAAAATAATTGCTGCATCATTCAAAGATGGTACAATCTCATACAGCAACTCCTGAAGTAAAAACATCAGGAGTTGTAAATTTTAGTATTAAAAGATATGTATTAAGCTGTCCTCTTTCTTCTGCCGTAAGTAAATGTTATTGCAGCCGCGGCTATGAGAAGAAAGGGAATGTACTGATCAATGGGAACCGCACCGGGATCTCCGGGAGCTGCTGGAGCATCTCCTACCGCTGTTACCTCCAGTGGTTCTTCCTCATAAACAAATGGATTGTCTGACTGATCTGCAAATGCAAGACCTGAAAGAACTACTGAGCACATTATTATTGTTTTTTTCATTATTTCAAATGTATTATTTAATTACTTTTTTAGAATACTCTTTTCCTCCTGATTTCGCTCTGATGATATACAATCCTTTAGATTCTAATTTAATACGGATCATTGTAGAATTGCCGGCAATATCGTGTACTTTTCTGCCAGCCGCATCAAATATTTCAACCGTTTGTATATTTTTATTGTTTCTGACAAAAAGGTCTTCACCGTCTCTGTACACTTCAAAAGTATCTTTGTGAGTTTCTGAGGTAGCTAATACATCTAATTTGTAGACAATTTCAAATCTGTTCTCAAACTCTCCTGCAGTACCTGAAAAAGAATACAACTGATTCTGAAGATTAGTGTAGGTTCCTGTTGATTTGTCATGCAGATAAATAGCCTGACCATTTGCAAACAGACCTTCTTTATGAGATAAAGAAACTGTAAAGTTTCCGTTTTCAAAATGTTTAGTTCCTAAAAGAACTACATCATTAATATTAAAAGGTGCTCTACCCTGAATAATTACCTTTTCAGCACCTGCCAAAGAATAAAATGCGTCTGAACCCGTTCCCATTGCTTTTGAATCATATACATCATATGCATTTGATGCACCTTGATTATAGGTCACAGCCTGGGTAACGGTATTACCGTAAGAAGTTGTCAGTTTAATCCAGAATTTCCCTGTATCAGAATCTCCGTTTTTGTTCAGTGTTACTCCATTGACAGAAGCACGCATTGCATTAGTAAATGAAGCCGTACCTGAAGTTACTGCTTTAACAATAAAGCCCTGTCCTGTTTTTGCGATATTCCCTGTTCCATTAAGAGCAGCAGAAGTGTATGCCTGTGTTCCCGGCGCTTCAGTCCATGTTCCGGATGCAGCATTAACTGTTGCATATCCTACATTTACTGAAGTATTTCCCGTCTGTGTCGTAACATTCCCTGTTGTATTATCCCAAAACCACAATGTAGATTCTAACACAGAATTATTTGCGGTGTAAAAAGCATTAAGATCCAGATTGGAAGGATACGGATTCCCTATCAAATTATAGTTTATCCCTCCGGTTGTTCCGTTTAACGAAAGATTAAAAGTTCCATTGTTAGGTGTTTTATTTGTTCCACCAAAAGACAATCCTGCGTTATCCTGAGGTACTTTTACGGAATATCCTTTTCCCGTATTGGCAACAAAGTTATTATCCGCATTTGTCACAAGATCATACAAATTTGATCCTGTATTATAGGTCATAACGTAAGTGGGTACTAAAGCTGAAGAACCTGATGTATACGCTGTAAAAATATTCTGGTCTACTACGGGTGAAGACCAAAATACATATTTGTTTCCAGCACTTGTGCTGTTTCTGTTTACTATGAATGAAGATCCGGTTCCTGTTGTATAAGTACCACCCACGGTCTGGATAAAGTTACCGCCATCATTTACGATGATGTTTCCATTATTTGTAACATTACCTGCTGTTACAGTTTGTCCGGAATTAATTGTAAGGGTGTTTGCAGCATTTACAGTTAGAGAATTTGAAGTAAAAGACGCTCCCGTATAATCTGCGTTAATGACTGCATTAAGAGTGGATGATGGATTTCCGTTAGACCATGATGTTCCGTTCCATGTTGTAGCAGATGCAGTGGGAAGAGTATTATAAACTGCAATATCATCAACTTCGTATTCTGCAGTTGTCGTGTATATTCTGAATGCAGTAGCTGACAAAGAAGATGTTGCAGCAACATACTGACTGGAAGTTTTCACTCCGTTTATCCAAATATCCGTTCTGTTTGCCGGTAAGGTATTACCATCACCGTAGCTTAAACTTCCTGTTGTATTATTAAATACAATGGCTACCGTATAATTTGTGGAAGCTGTAACGGTCTGAACAGTTGTCCACCCTCCGCTGGTTCTGATCTGTAAATTTATACCGTTGATCTGGAAAGCTGCAGAAAGCTGAGCGCCCGTAAACCCATTGGTTGAACCAAAACTGGATCCCGAACCTACGGCAGCAACCATCGTAGCTGAAGTAAGTGAAGCGGGTGTCCTGAACCTGAAAGTAAAAACACCTGTATTAAAAGAAGACAGTCCCGTTTTATCTACCGTAGAAACGCTACCGCCTTTTGCACCGATCAAGCCTGAACTCCCGGTAAAAACAGATGGATTCTTGGCAACAATCTCATTATTGATACTTGCAGATCCTGTAGATGTTCCTACACGAATCCAGCTGAAAGCAGTATTAGCAGTTGTTAAATCAGTTCCATCAGCAAGGGTTCCGAAATTCTCCGAAAAAACCGGATTCACTAAAGTTCCCTGTCCCCATCCCCAAACTGAGAACAGCGTCATCAAAAATGCCGCAGACACTTTTGAGAAATTTTGTAGTTTTAAATTCATAATTATTTTTTTCGTTCACAAAACTATGCTTTAAAAAAAATAATGTTTAAAACTATAAATTACATATATGTTAACTTTCAGAAACTTGCATAATCACATCGTACTCAAACCCCCGGCTTAGTAGATATTTAACAGTCTTTGATTTTTTCTGATAATCCTTCAATCCTTTCAGTTTGGATTCGTAGTTTTCATACAGTTTTTGAATTGTTTTCCTGTAATCATCATCATGAATCTCATCATAACATCTGATTATTAACTTTTCCGTAATACCTTTTTGCTTAAGATGTATCCTGATCTTCGTCTTTCCCCAGTGTTTGATGTAAAATTTTCCACGGATATAGCTTCGGGTAAAACGTTCTTCATTAAGATAATTTTCTCTTAATAAATAAAGGATTATTTCTTCCTTTGCTTCCGGAATAAGCACAAATTCTTTCATCTTCTGCTCTACCTCTGCGTGACAGCGATCCTGGTAAACGCAGTAGTTAACCAGCTTCTGTCTTGTTTCTTCAAAAGTGAAAAGTTTTTTTTCGGGCTGCATGGATAATAGTTAATGAGTAATAGGTAATGGATAATTAGCGATGGGTGATGAAAATATGCTTTATTAAAAAGAGGCACAAATTATTTGCACCTCTTTTATCTCTATATTGTTAGAAGCCGTCAGCTATATGCCAACAGCGGTCAGCTTTTTAATAATTAAATAAAGCTTTTCCTTCCATGAGTCCGTTGACTTTCTTTCTGACTCCTGAAATTACTTCTTCATTTCCAATATGATCAACAACTTCTGAAATAAGTTCAGCGATCGTATTCATATCATTTTCTTTCAGTCCTCTGGTAGTAATTGCAGCAGTTCCCAATCGGATCCCTGAGGTAGTGAAAGGAGATTTGTCATCAAAAGGAACCATATTTTTATTGCAGGTAATATCAGCTTTTACCAGAGCTTTTTCAGTTTCTTTCCCGTTAACTCCTTTATTTCTGAGATCAACCAGCATCAAATGGTTATCAGTCCCACCGCTTACAATATCAAATCCTAATCCTACCATTGCCTTTGACAAAGCCTGAGCATTTGATTTTACCTGCTTTGCATAAGTGAGGAACTGGTCATCAATCGCTTCAGCAAATGCAACTGCCTTTGCTCCGATGACATGCTCTAACGGCCCACCCTGAATTCCAGGAAAAACAGCACTATCCAAAACCTGACTCATCTGCTTAATTTCTCCCTTCGGAGTCGTATGTCCGTACGTGTTTTCAAAGTCTTTTCCCATCATGATCATTCCTCCTCTTGGACCCCTTAAAGTTTTGTGAGTCGTTGTGGTTACAACGTGACAATGTTCGAATGGAGAATTAAGCAATCCCTTAGCCACCAGACCTGCGGGATGAGCAATATCTGCCCAGAGTGTTGCACCGATCTCGTCTGCGACTTCTCTGAATTTTGCATAATCTAAATCTCTTGAATAGGCCGAAAAACCTGCGATCAGCATTTTAGGTTTTTCTCTTAATGCCACTTCTCTCATCTGGTCATAATCGATCAGACCGGTTTCCTGCTGAACACCGTAAGAAACCACATTATATTGAATTCCTGAGAAATTCACTGCAGAACCGTGGGTAAGGTGACCTCCCATAGAAAGATCCATCCCCATGATTTTATCACCAGGCTTCAGAACTGCCAGATAAATTGCAGCATTGGCCTGGGAACCTGAGTGTGGCTGCACATTCACATAATCAACCCCAAAAAGCTCCTTTGCTCTGTCAATGGCTAATGTCTCAACCTCATCTACTACTTCACAACCTCCGTAATATCTTTTTCCGGGATATCCTTCCGCATACTTGTTAGTCAATACACTTCCCATCGCCTTCATTACATTTTCAGATACAAAGTTCTCTGATGCAATAAGCTCTAATCCGTGGGATTGTCTTTCTCTTTCTTTTTCGATAAGGTCAAAAATAATGTCCATTTACTTTTAGATTTTAGATTTTGAATTCCAAAATTACGGAATTTCCGAGAATTATGGGTTATCAACCAGCTCATTAATTTATAATTGATTCATCATCCTGTAATTTCACATACATCTTGATAAGTTCCTTTTACATGCCCTAAGCAATGAATTTCTTAAAATTAGTTAAGATTAAACCTTTTGTGAATTCGGGAATAAATTTTGAGTAATTTTAAAAAGTCTCTTCATTAAAAATATATATTTGCATTCATCTTAAAAAAGCGAAAAATCGTCTGAAATTATGGGAAAGAAAAAGTACAAAAAACAATTGCTCAGATCTTTAAAATCTCTCGGTGAATCTGAATATTTAATCCTTAAAAGCATGACAAATCTTATGCTGCAGGGAGAACTAAAGAAAAACAATATCGATTTTAAAGATGGCGACACATTTAGTTTCAAAGACAATATTTTTGATTACAGCGAAGATAAAAATGTAAGAAAACTGGCTAAACTCCGTAGAGAAATGCTCTCTACCATGAACAAACTGGTGATAAGAAACAAATTCAAAGACAAAGAAATTAAGTTTTTGAGTTAGTTTCAAACAAGGTTTTTTAAGATCAGTTTAAGATTAAAACTGTAATCTAAAAGTTTATTCAGTCAACTCTGATAACAGCCAGACAAAAAAGTCCCGGAAATCCGGGACTTTTTTGTTTAATTTAAAACAGGTTAAAGATTCTTTGGAACCGTTTATTTAATTCTGTCTTATCTCAGATAAAACAAATTACTTTTTCGCCTTTTCTTTTAATTCTTCTTTATCCTTATCCGAAGGATTCCATACTTTCACCTCCGCATTCTTATCAATACCTGAAAGAATCTGCACATTGATACCATCACTCGCTCCTAATTTTACATACACTTTTTTGAATTTTCCGTCAGGTTGTTTCACCTCTACAAAAGCTTTGTCTTTACCGTTCCTTTTTTCGTACTGAACCAAAGATTCATCCAGCAGCAAAGCATTTTTCTGAGAACTCATGACTATTTCTCCATTCGCTGAAAATCCTGCTCTGATGTACTCATTGTTAGGATTGTGAACATCCCCTTCCACAGGGAATTTTATCGTTCCGTTATTATCTTTTCCTTTGGGAGCGATCATGGTCAGTCTTCCCGGGAAAGATTTATTCTGTAAAGCACCGATGACAATATTCATATCCATTCCCTGTTTCAGTTTCCCTGCCTGTGCTTCATCAATCTCCCCCTGGAAAATTAATGAATTTAAATCTGCAATCGAACAAATGGTGGTTCCCGCATTAAATGAGTTGGCTTCAATTACCTGGCTTCCTACTTTTACAGGAACTTCCAAAACAGTTCCCGCAGCTTTTGAACGGATCTGTGTGGTTGCAAGACCCTGCAATTCCGGAGTTGCCCCGGTTTTTACAATCTGCAGTCTTTTCTGTGCCGTCTGAAGCTGCTGATTGGCATTCTTTACACTTTGCTGCATTGAATATAACTGCTGCTGAGAATTCAGATACTCCTGTTTTGAAATGACTCCCTGACTGAAGAGTTTCTGCTGCATGGCAAACTGTTTCTGCATATTGTCAACATTCATTTTTGCATTGCTGATCTGGAGCTGAGAATTCATAACCTCCTGCTGTGCATTGTTTACTTCAGCAATATTCGGAATAATTTTCACTGTTGCGATCAGCTGCCCTGCTTCTACTCTATCCCCTTCATCCACCAGGATTTTATCGATAATTCCAGCAATATTCGGCTTGATTTCAATTTCTTCCTTCGGAACAATTTTTCCTGTTGCCATTACTTTATCATCCATATTCTGAACGCTCGGTTTTCTGGTCAGAAAAGCTTCACTCTGCTTAGAATTTGACTTTACCAAATAGCTGATTCCCGAAAATAATGCAAGCGCAAATAAAAGCCCAAGGACAATATAAATAGCTTTTTTCCAGGTGAACTTCTTTTTCATAAGTAAATTTTTATTTTTTTAATGGTCACATGATATCGCCGGCGATGTCACATATATAGTTTATTTTTAATATTATTTTTATTCTGATTGTGTTTTTATCAGTTTCTTTTCAACTTCAGGAACCTATTCACTTCTCAGGGCTTCAATAGGTCTTATTTTTACTGCCCTCTGCGCAGGAATCATACCAATGATCAATCCTAAAATCACCATGACCGACATTGCAGCGAAAACATTCCCGTAGTTGACGGTGGGATTATAGAATGGAAAATCATCCTGATTCTGCGTGAGCATATTAAAAATCATCAGGACAAAAATCCCGAGAATAAACCCGAGCAGTCCCGAACTGAGTGTTATTACAACACTTTCCAGTAAAATCTGGTTTCTTACCTCAGACGGCTTTGCTCCCAAAGCTCTCCTGATACCGATCTCTTTGGTCCTTTCCTTTACCGTGATCAGAAGAATATTTGAAATAGCAATGACTCCTGCGAGAATTGTCAGTGCTCCTACAATGATCGTAAGAAGCTGCATTCCGCTCAGGAACCCTGTCAGTTTTTTGAATTCTTTACCCAGATTAAAACTTCCGAATGCATTGGTATCTTCAGGAGAAATCTGATTTTTAGCCTTCAATTCGGTTTTTACTCTTTCTTCAACACTGTTTACATCTACATTGGGTTTGCTGACAATCGCAAACATATCGATCTGTTCCCCTGCATTATACATTTTCGTATAGGTGGAAAGCGGGATAAACACGGTACGGTCATTTTCAAAACCACCTCCTTTTCTTACTCTGAAAACTCCTATAACATTGAAAAAAAGCCCTTTAACATTGATAGACTTACCCAGTGGATTTTCTTTCTTTTTTGAATCAAAAAAGTTGTTATACACTTCTTCACCAATTACGGCCACGCTTTTATTTCCGGTAACATCCGCATCATTGATGTATCTTCCGAAAATGAGTTTTTTTTCTGAAATTTTATTACCGATCGGATAATCTCCGGTAAGGGAATATGTGGCATTTTTCCCGTTCCTTGACATCGATTCACCAGGAGTACCTGTAAAACTCCCCCTGGAATTCTGTGGTGAAATATAATCGATATCTGAAATTTTTCTTTTTAAAACATCTACATCAGACAGTTTCAGGTTAACATCTCTTCCCTTTGGAAAACCTTCATAAGGGATCGAAGTATTCTGTGCCCACAGAAAAATAGAATTGGTCGCAAAACCTGAAAACAATTTATCAAAACCATTCTCCATCCCCTTGGCAGAGCCCAGCAAAACAACATACAGAAACATCCCCCAGCCCACTCCGATCATGGTAAGGAATGTGCGGAGTTTATTATTCCGTAATGAATAATAAATTTCCTGCCAGGTATCTTTTTTAAATAAAATGTTCACTTTAGTACGTTATAAGTTATTGGTAGAAGTTAATTTCATTCTTAAATTATCTCATTCTCAAATTTTCAAATTAAATTATTCTGTTCTTAATGCTTCGATAGGTTTAATTTTGGAGGCTCTGTAGGCAGGAACAAATCCTGCGATCAGACCTGAAAAAACAAGTGCCACAAATGCTGCGAAAATGGTTCCCCAACCGACACTCGGGCTTTTAATAAAATAATCTTCAAGGCTGTCTCCTATTAAATGTAAAGCCAGAACGCCTACACCTACGCCTACAAACCCTGATACAACGGTAATCACCACACTTTCCTGAACAATCAGCGCAACTATACTCCGCGGCTTGGCACCAATCGCTTTCCGGACACCGATTTCTTTGGTTCTTTCTTTTACGATATATACCATGATGTTACTGATCCCGATAATCCCTGCAAGCAAAGTTCCCAATCCGATAAAGGTTACAATTCCTGTGAGTACTGCCATAAACATGAAAGTTTCGTTCATATTCTGAGCATTATTCCACACACGGACCGCATTTTCATCATCCGGAGAAACACTTTTTCTGGCTTTCAGTTTATCTCTTAACTGTTCGCCATATTTTATGGCTTCAGCCGGTGTCATATTTTCGTTGTACGCAATATACACTCCACTTACCGTATCAGAACCTTTTTTCATTTGCTGCAGCGTTGTGATCGGAACGGTAATATGCCTCTCATCCCAGTCTCCGCCATCATCTGAAAATACTCCGACTACTTTAAACATTGTTCCGTTGATATCCAGGTCTTTCCCGACCGGGCTTCCGTTTTTGATCAGATCCCGCTGTACCATTCTTCCGACTACAGCTACGTTTTGTTTTCTCTGCAAATCCCCCGGTGTAAGGTATCGTCCTTCGAGCATTTTCCTGTTCTCGATGAATTTTTCTTCCGGATCTGCGCCGTTGATCTGGTAAGTACCGCTTTCTTTCCCGTACTTTACCATCAGATTGGCAGTATATCTGGGCGTGGAATAACCAACTTTCTCTTTATCACTTCCGATCAGAAAATCGTAATCATCATTATTCATCGTTACCGTTCTGTTCGACTGCAGGCCTTTATAAGCTACTGTCGTATTTCCTGTAAAAATAGAAATCAGGTTCTGAGCATCTCTCGCAAAGCCCTGCGTAAAAGCATTTTTCAGACCGGTCCCTATTCCGAAAAGAACAATAAATATGAACAGACCCAATGCTACCGTAAAGCCTGAAAGTACGGTCCGCAATACATTACTGCGAATAGAACTGAATATTTCTTCCCAACGATCAAGGTCAAACATATTTTTATTTTTTTTTACTTGTAAAAAAGTGAATTTACTTCGCAGGCAATTTTCTTTTATTCACCACTCACCTTTAAAGAACAATCTGCTGAATAAATTCGTCACTCTCCATAATTCCGTCTCTAAGGATGACGTTTCTTTTGGTTTGTGCAGCCACATCCGGCTCATGGGTAACCACGATGATCGTCTTCCCCTCATTATTGATATCCTGAAGAAGTTTCATAATATCATGGGTGGTTTTTGAATCTAATGCTCCTGTAGGTTCATCGGCCAGGATCACCTTAGGATCGGTAATCAATGCCCTTGCAATAGCAACTCTCTGTTTCTGCCCGCCCGAAAGTTCATTCGGAAGGTGGGTTGCCCACTGCGCAAGACCCACTTTTTCGAGATACTCCATTGCTTTCCGGTTACGTTCCTTTCTCGGTACATTCTGATAGTACAGAGGAAGCGCAACATTATCCAGGGCGGTTTTATATCCAATCAGGTTAAACGACTGAAATACGAAACCAAGGAATTTTGAGCGGTATTCTGCTGCTTTCACTTCGTTAAGATGCTCAATCGGAATTCCGTCAAGCTCGTAAACCCCACTGTCTTTTTCATCTAAAATTCCGATAATATTCAAAAGGGTCGATTTTCCTGAACCGGAACTTCCCATAATAGAGACAAATTCACCTTCTCCGATATTAAGATTAATACCTTTGAGAACGTGCAGCTTACTCTTTCCGGTGTCGTATGATTTATGCAGATCCTGAATTACTAACATGAAGCGTTGACTGTTTTTATTCTCAATAAGTAGTAGATCTTTTGCTTTTGTTACAAGATTAAAAAAAACTTTACAAATTCACATGTTTAACATACAATAATTTGCAAATCAGTAATTTACAAAAGTCTGTTTAACCTATATCTTTACAGGGCTTAGATTTTTGATCATTAACTATCTCTAAATCAATATCAGAGGGAGTTTCATGTAAATGTGGAAAACTTTTAAGGTTAAAAGTCAGTCAATTAGTCTTTACCCCTTTCTAAATCGTTTCTTTTTTTCGAACTTTGTGCTTCGCACGATACAAGAGATGAACACTCTTCTACGTTGAAAGGTTTTATACATAACCCTCAACTGATCAGAAAGTTATCATTTTCCTTGATTTTAAATACCGTGAATCTATTTTTATAATTTTAAGACATTACACTATAATATGGGAATTTTTGATAAAAGAATAAGCTATAAGCCATTTGAATATCCTGAAGTTCTTCAGTTTACTGAAGCAATCAACAAATCATTTTGGGTACACTCTGAGGTTGATTTTACAGCAGATGTACAGGATTTTCAGTCACAGCTTGAACCACACGAAAAAAATGCTGTAAAAAATGCACTTTTAGCCATTGCCCAGATTGAAGTTTCGGTAAAGTCATTTTGGGGAAATCTTTACAGCCACCTTCCAAAACCTGAACTGAATGGTTTGGGATCTACATTCGCAGAATGTGAATTCCGTCATTCTGAAGCCTATTCCCGTTTGCTGGAAGTTTTGGGATATAACGAAGAATTTTCTCATGTTGTAGAAGTTCCTGCATTAAAGAAAAGAATTGATTTCTTATCCAACGTTCTGAAACATGCCAATTCAGCAACACCAAAGGAATACGTATCATCGCTGCTTTTATTCAGTATCCTGATTGAGAATGTGTCTCTGTTTTCACAGTTTGCCATTATTCTTTCTTTCACAAGATTTAAAGGTTTCATGAAAAATGTTTCCAACATCATTGCGTGGACGTCTATTGATGAGCAGATTCATGCTAACGGGGGAATTTACCTGATCAATAAAATCCGTGAGGAGCAGCCTGATCTGCTAACCGATTCTGATATTGAAGATATTTATACTTTAGTTGATCAATCCATAGAACTGGAAGAAGAGATTCTGGACTGGATCTTTGAAATGGGTGAACTGGATAAATTCTCAAAACAGGATTTGATCAACTTTATGAAATACCGTGTTGACGAAAGCTTAATTAAAATCAACATGGAAAAACGGTACAATACCACTGCAGAACAATACAGCCCGATGAAATGGTTTGAAGAAGAAGTTTTTGCCAATTCTATGGATGACTTCTTTGCCAAAAGACCGGTGGATTATACGAAGCATGATAAGAGTATTACGGCGAATGATTTGTTTTAAAAAATTCTCCTGCACTGAAGAAGTAGAAAAAATGCACAAATAATCAGGTTGCCTAAAACTTCTTTTCAGAACTCATCATGTCGTATTGAATTGTCGAAGTATTAGGAAAAAACCTTGAATTTTGATTAAAACATCAATACAGGGATTTAACCCGTTTTTAAAAGAAAAAGAAATTCATCTGAATTTAGCCAAAACTTAAAGCTATTGTTTTTCGGAATAATAGACTCAGTGATAAGAAAGACAAACCACCGTCTTAGCCCTGATTGCAGCGGCATCCTTTTTTCTGGGTGACTGAGCGCAGTCGAAGGTACCCAGAAAAAAGATACAGCGGAAAGCAGGTACACAAGTGAGAAGAAAAACAAATTTTCTGCTCCTGAAAATTAACAAAACAATGTACTTAGTGCATTTTACAATATAAAAAATGGAAGAACAAAACAACAATATCTGGTGGCTCAACGAAGAATCTGAGCAAATGCTGAACAGAGGCTACCTTCTGAAAGGCGAAACCGTAGACGGCGCAATCGACAGAATCACGACTGCAGCAGCAAAAAAATTATATAAACCTGAACTACAGCCGGCTTTCAAGGAGATGATCATGAAAGGATGGATCAGTTTTTCTTCTCCGGTGTGGGCAAATATGGGAACGCAGAGAGGTCTTCCAATCTCTTGTTTCAATGTGCATATTCCGGACAGCATTGAAGGAATTACCCACAAAATGGGTGAAGTAATCATGCAGACGAAAATCGGGGGCGGTACTTCGGGATATTTCGGGGAACTGCGTAACAGAGGAACTGCGGTGACCGATAACGGAAAATCTTCGGGTGCGGTTTCCTTTATGAAACTTTTTGATACTTCAATGGATGTCGTTTCTCAGGGCGGTGTAAGAAGAGGTGCTTTTGCAGCCTATCTAGATGTAGACCACGGCGATATTGAGGAATTTCTATCAATTAAAGATATCGGAAGCCCAATCCAGAACCTGTTTACCGGAATCTGCGTACCGGATTACTGGATGCAGGATATGATTGACGGTGATGCCGACAAGCGTAAAATCTGGGCAAGAGTATTGGAGAGTCGTCAGCAGAAAGGCCTTCCCTACATCTTCTTTACCGATAACGTGAACAGAAACAAACCGCAGGTATATAAAGACCTTGGATTAACCATCAATGCGAGTAATCTCTGTTCGGAAATTATGCTTCCGTCTACAAGACAGGAATCTTTCATCTGCTGTCTTTCTTCGATGAACCTGGAATTATATGACGAGTGGAAAGATACGAATGCTGTACAGCTGGCAATTTATTTCCTTGACGCTGTTTTATCTGAATTTATCGAGAAAACGGAAGGAAATTATTACCTTCAGGGAGCAAGAGACTTTGCAATGCGTCACAGAGCACTTGGATTAGGTGTTTTGGGTTACCACTCTTACCTTCAGAAAAACATGATTCCTTTTGAGAGTTTTGAGGCAACACAGTTTAATGCTAGAGCGTTCAAACACATCAGAGCACAGGCTGATATCGCATCAAAAGAACTGGCCAACATCTATGGCGAGCCTGAACTTCTGAAAGGTTATGGAATGAGAAATACAACGGTCATGGCAATTGCCCCTACCACTTCAAGTTCAGCAATTTTAGGACAGACTTCTCCCGGAATTGAACCTTTTGCTTCAAATTATTACAAAGCAGGTTTAGCAAAAGGAAACTTTATGCGTAAGAATAAATATCTTGCTAAATTACTTGAGGAAAAAGGTCTTGACAATGAGGAAACATGGAGAACCATTATGTTGAATCATGGTTCTGTACAACACCTTACTGAACTTACTGACGAAGAGAAAGCAGTATTCAAAACCTTCAAGGAAATCTCTCCAATGGAGATCATTTCCCAGGCAGCACAGAGACAGCAATACATTGATCAGGCACAGTCCCTGAATTTACAGATTCCGTCTACCATGCCAGTAAAAGATGTGAATTACCTGTACATCGAAGCATGGAAAAAAGGAGTAAAAACCTTATACTATCAGAGAAGCTCATCTGTTTCTAAAGAGATGATGGTGAATTTTGTGAGCTGTTCGGCTTGTGAAGCTTAAGTGAAGAGCAGAAAGAGCCAGATTACAGGCTTTTATCTATTAAAAAGAGACCGCAGAAATAATTTTCTGCGGTCTCTTTTTTTATTCATTGACAATTTTATCTGTGATAAATCTGATACACTTTTCGACAACCGTATTCAGATCATCAGGTAAAGTTTTTTCTTCCCATGGTTCTTTTGCTCCAAACGTATGGTTGGCATTTTCCACTAAAAAAAGTTCAGTATTCGGATTCAGGATATAAAGGTGTTCGGCATTTTTCATACTGACTGCTTCGTCGGAAGTTCCATGAATGATCAGAACATGGGCTTTTGCCATTTCCATGGATCGCTCGACATCAAAACGATGCGGATCGCGGTAAAAATCCTCATAAAACTGATAAAAATGCGGCATCTGCTGTTTGGTACGTGCATTCTCCACATAATAGACCCCTTCTTTTTTCCAGTTTTCCAGGGCTTCATCTTTAGGAAAACGTTCAAGATGATCAACACTTGCAAGGGTAATCAATCCATTGATTCTGATATCTTCACAGGTTTTAATAATCGAAATTCCTCCTCCACGGCTATGTCCTATTAAAATCACTTTCTGGCTGTCAACTTTAGGATCTTTGATAAAATGATCAAGAACCGCATCAAGATCAGACAGTTCCTTTGAATAATTATTATTTCCAAAAGCATCCAGATCGTCAAATGCATAAGGATTATCCAATGTAGTACCGTTATGTGAAAAATTAAACTTAACAAAGAAAAAACCTGCTTCTGCAAATTTCTCAGACATCAGATCCCAGGCTCCCCAATCTTTATATCCTTTATATCCATGAACGAAGATCACCAGCGGAAGCTTATTTTCGGATTCAGCATAACAAGCATCTGCAGGAAAATCTTTGGTTTCGGGATTTGAGATAATGATGTTTTGATTTTTGATGATTTTCATATTTTTATTAATTGTTTTTTCTCACTGATTTTACAGATTCATTTGATTTTTGTTAAACTAAAAAATCTGGTCAATCAGTCCAGCCTGTGAGAGAAATATTTTAGTTTCAACTATTTTTTTAATACTCGCTTTTAATAATGATGCATTTTTTTAACGTAAAGGTCCGCAAAGAATTTTTTATCGCTAACTGCTTTTAATGTTCACTAAGGCAGTTCACTGAGCAAAGAGTACAAAGCTTTTTAAATTCTGATAGATTATAATCCGATAAATTTTAGACCTAAAAATAGCACAAATACATTTAAACACAAAGGAAAACCTTATTTTTGCGGTATGTTGGATTTAAGAACCGTTACAGTAATGCGCTATATACTGCCGCTGCGGGAGGGTGGTTCGCTCCCTGCTTTGGCAGAAGCTGACGATGATTTTAAATATGTTTTAAAGTTTCGTGGTGCAGGCCACGGCGTAAAAATGCTAATTTCTGAACTTTTGGGAGGGAAGATTACACAGGCTTTGGGACTGCCAATCCCCGAACTGGTTTTTGCCAACCTTGATGTAGATTTCGGAAGAACGGAAGCGGATGAAGAAATTCAGGATCTGCTGAAAAATTCTGAAGGATTAAACTTAGGACTTCATTATTTATCAGAGTCAATTGCATTCGATTCGAGTGTAAAAGTTGATCCGCTTCTTGCTTCAAAAATTGTCTGGCTGGATGCGTTTATTACCAATATCGACCGGACGTTTAAGAATACAAATCTTTTGATGTGGCACAAGGAATTGTGGGTAATTGATAACGGAGCTTCATTTTATTTTCATCATTCGTGGCAGAATTTTGACACGGCAGCAAAAACCCCGTTTAAATATGTGAAAGACCATGTTCTCCTCCGGCAGGCCACCTTATTGGATGAAGCTGAAAAATTTGCTCACGAAGTTTTAAATGATGAGGTTTTCAGAGAGATTGTCAATCTGATACCACAGGACTGGCTGCATTGGGATGATGCTGAAGAAAATCCGGACGAGATACGTGAAGTTTATTTTAACTTCCTGAAAACCCGATTAGAAAACTCTCAAATCTTTGTAAACGAAGCCAAAAATGCAAGAGGATAAAATATACGAATACGCCGTTATACGCCTGGTGCCGAAGGTTGAAAGAGAAGAGTTTTTCAATATAGGATTGGTCATGTTTTCGAAAAGGGAAAAATTTATTAAAGTAGAATTTTACCTTTGTCCGGATAAATTTAAACTGATAAAAAGCCAACTCGATTACGAAGACATTATCAAAAATCTGGAAAGCTTTAAAAATATTGCGGAAGGAAAAAAAGATGGCGGGCCAATAGCCATGCTGGACATTCCCGATAGATTCCGTTGGCTGACAGCTGTGAGGAGTGCAGTTGTGCAGACTTCGAGACCTCATCCGGGGAAATCCAAAGACCTGGAAAAGACTTTTGGTAAACTTTTTGAGGAGTTAGTGAAATAATATACCTCAACCATTTACTTTATGAATTTATTTATCAGCAATACAGATATCAACAGGTTTTTTATGAACCTATTTTTTATTTTCTTTTTTTCAGTATCCCTGTCTGCACAGACATCAAAAAGTATTTTACTTCAGCAGAAAACTGCAGTTTCTGAAAATATCACCTATAAAAAAGATGACAAAGGGAAAGATCTGCAATTAGATATATACAGACCAAAAAATTCAGCAGGTAAACAACTGCCGGTTGTGATCTTTCTCCATGGCGGAGCGTGGGCTTTAGGTGACAAAGTAATCGCTCCTGATAATTATGTAGAACAGACCATTTTAAAGCTGACGGAAAAGAACTATGCAGTACTAAGTGTAAATTATCGCCTTGTCAGCGATGACACTCATTTTCCCGGCCCTGTTGAAGATTCTAAAGATGCAGTAAGATGGGTAAGAAAAAATGCAGATCAATATGGTTTTGATCCGGAAAACATCGGTCTATGGGGAGTTTCTGCAGGTGCCCATATCTCCCTGCTTTCAGCATATACTCCGGATAATGAATTTGTCGGTGATCCACAGCTGTCAAAATATTCAGGTAAAGTCGGCTACGTGGTTGATAATTTCGGACCGACGGATATAAACAGACTTCTTCATACCAGAGCACCACAGCCTCTGCTGTTCCTTGTTGGTCGCATTGCTCCGAAAATTATCGATATCAGAACTAAAATTGCGAAAGGAATGACCGGTTATGACATCAAAACTGAAAGAAAAAAGGTAATAGAACTGTGTAAAACAATTTCACCACTTTATTATACCCAAAATACGGTCCCTACATTAATACTTCATGGTAACAAAGATAAAATCGCTCCAATCAGACATTCAAAAAGACTCAACAGGATGCTTAAAAAAGCAGGGACGGAACATTCTTTTATCATCGTAAAGAAAGGGAATCACGGTTTTAAAACCACTGACGCTGCCTATCAGAACGAACTGAATACTGCAATGGTGGATTTCATTGTGTCCCATACACACTAAAGAAATAAATTCAATGTACTGACATTAAATCTATTTTCAAATTGAATCATTCATTAAAATACTGATATACAAATTTTTATATTAGATAACATGTTGTAAAAACAATAACTTTGCTAAATTAATATACATATTGATTCATTTTATACTGAAAATAAGTACCTTGGCAGAATGCTTACATTATTAACAATAAAAGAGCAAAAACCCTAATTATTTATTCTTATAAAATCAAAATGATATGGAATTTCTAAATGGAATTAATGCACTCACTTTGGTGTTTACTTCACTTCTCATCTTTGCTATTGCTTACCGTTTTTACGGAATTTTTCTGGCAAATAAAGTATTGCGCCTTAATGACAAAAATACGACTCCGGCTGTAGAATTTGCAGATGGAAAAGACTACGTGGCTACCAATAAGAACGTTCTTTTTGGACACCACTTTGCGGCAATTGCTGCCGCAGGTCCCTTGGTAGGTCCTGTTTTAGCTGCTCAATTCGGATATCTCCCCGGAGCAATATGGATTTTGATCGGATGTGTTTTGGGAGGCGGTGTCCATGATATGGTGGTGCTTTTTGCATCAGTACGGCATAAAGGGCAGAGTTTAGCAACTATCGCCTCCAAAGAAATAGGAAAAACAACGGGAACGGTAGCAGGTTTTGCTATTTTATTCATCTTGATTTTAACACTGGCGGGACTGTCACTGGCTTGTATCAATGCTATGCACGAGGCATCGTGGTCATTATTTACCGTTATCATCACCATGCCGATTGCCATTATTATGGGATTGATCATGCGGTACAGGAAAAACTCTGTGACTTTCGCGAGTATTCTGGGGGGTGTTCTCCTGATTGCAGGAATTATCGGTGGACACAGCCTGATGCAGAATGAAACCATGAACAGTATGTTTACCTGGGACATCACAACAATTTCCATTGCCATTCCTTTATATGGATTTTTAGCTTCTGTGCTTCCTGTCTGGCTGCTTTTGGTACCCCGGGATTATCTTTCAACTTATCTGAAGATAGGAACAATCATCATGCTCGCCATCGGAGTTATCGTTATTCATCCTACGATTCAGATGCCTGCACTGACAGAATTTATTAACGGAGGCGGACCGGTTATCGGTGGACCGGTTTTACCGTTTATCTTTATTGTAATTGCTTGCGGAGCGATCTCAGGATTCCATGCGGTCATTGCAACAGGGACGACTCCTAAAATGCTTAACAGAGAAAAAGAAATTTTATTTGTGGGTTATGGAGCCATGCTGGTAGAAGGTTTTGTAGCATTAATGGCACTGATTGCTGCCTGTACACTGATGCCGGGAGATTACTTTGCAATCAATACTCCAAAAGATACATATGATGCCTTTCTCGCAACTCACCCCGGTTTACACGGTGTTGATATCGATTATTTTTCAGAAAGGATCGGGATTGACCTGCACGGAAGAACCGGAGGAGCGGTTTCCCTGGCAGTAGGAATGGCACATATTTTCAATAAGATCCCGTATATGGATCAGCTGATGGCCTACTGGTACAATTTTGCAATTATGTTTGAGGCGGTATTTATTCTGACTGCCATTGACGCAGGTACGAGAGTCGGAAGATTCTTTTTACAGGAAATGCTGGGGTCTGTAATTCCTAAATTCAATGATAAAAACTGGACTCCGGGAATTATCATCAGCAGTCTCCTTTTTACTTTCGCCTGGGGATATCTGGTCTTCACCGGAAATGTAAGCAGCATCTGGCCTCTTTTCGGAATCAGTAATCAGCTGCTCGCAGCCTGTGGTCTGATTGTCTGTACTACGATGCTCATCCGCCTCAACAGGGGAAAATATGCACTCTGCTCGGCAATCCCGGGTGTATTTATGGCTATCATAACATTTTGGGCAGGCTATATCCAGGTAATGGATATCTACATTCCTAAAGGACAATATCTGCTGGCAGTGCTGGCAGTGATCGCAATGGTTCTGATGCTGGTGGTTTTTGTCGGTGCGTTTAGAAAATGGTATCAGCTCCTGCAGGTCAAAACTTCCCATACTGATTTTTATGGCGAAACAGTCAAAGAACTGGTGGAGAGATAATCTGCAAACAAAATATAAAAAAGAGATGCAATTTGATTTGCGTCTCTTTTATTTTTTCTGTCTCTTAAAGATTTTTGAGCAGCCCTCATCACACATCAGACTCCCTTTTTCTGTCGGCTTCATCTAAAATTAATTTCTTCCCATCCAGACGATACGCATAGTAGAGTCTGTCTGATGTTTTGGAATTGATTAACAGAATTAAATGATGATCAGTAAGCAGATATCGGTCATCTATCTGTTTGCCATTAATCCATTCCCGGTATCTGCCATTCTTATCAAAACTTAGAGTATATTCAAAATCGTCTTTATCATCTACAATTTCTGCACCTGTTCCATACTGCAATTCTTTTAATTCCCACGAGCCGACAATCGTTTTCTCCTCCGGATCACGACAGGAAAAAACCAAAATGAGTAACAGAAAAATAAATGGTCTCATCGCTGTATCTTTTTAAGTTTTTCGATTCTTCTGATCTCATTTAAAAGCAATGGAAAAGCAGGATGAGCCATTCCTCCGTGATCAAAACCGTCAAGTTCATACAAAACAGTCTGTGTATGACCTTTTAACTTCATCATGCGCCACATATATGCATTTTCTTCATACCTTCCGAGCAGTTCTTTTTCACGGTCTCCGGTGATTAAAAGCAGTGGCGGTGCATCTGCCCGGATAAAATGAAGTGGTGCCATTTCGTCAATCCTTGCATCGAGTTCCTCAATTCCCTGTTCTTTTCTGGTGGTAAAGTGACTGATCATCTGTCCGCTGAAAGGAATAATTCCGGCTAAACGATCAGCATCTATTTTATAGGTACTCAGATAAGATTTATTGAATCCAACCATAGAAGCAAGATACCCTCCTGCTGAATGTCCTGTGATAAAAATCAGGTCTTCACTTCCGCCATATTTTTTGATATTGGTAAAAACCCAGGCCGTTGCCGCCGCTGCATCCTCAATATATTTCGGAGCTTTCACTTTGGGTGAAAGTCTGTAATTCACCGCAATGACCGCTACTCCTTTGTTTTTTAATTCTTCCGGAATATTCTTCTCGCCACCCGTTATTCCTCCTCCGTGAAACCAGATGATCGTGGAGAAATTCCTGACGTTTTTTGGCAAGTAAATGTCCAGAACACATCTTTCATTGATGTATGCATCCGTTTTGTTTGTTTTTTCATCGTAGTAATGAACGTTTGAAATAGTTTGGTATTCCTGTGAAAACAATGGAATTGATGTGATTGTCAGTAAGAAAAACAGAAGCAGTTTTTTCATTGTAGAATTTTTATACGCTAAATATACAAATTTGTAATTTCGTGATTTTGGATTTTCAGGCAACTGGATAAGTGTTTTTTGGTTACTAAAGATTTTAACACATGAGTCACATTAGTTTTAAAATCATCTTTGTGTTGAAGAGAACATATAAGTTTGAAAATTTCCGAGGATGACAAAAGTGACTCTGTTCTTATTAACACATGAGTCACATCAGTTTTAAAATCATCTTTGTGTCGAAGAGAACATATAAGTTTGAAAATTATATAATATGAGGATGACAAATGTGACTCTGCCCCTATAAACATATGAGTCACATCAGTTTGCAAATCATCTTTGTTTTGAAGAGAACACATAAGTTTGAAAATTATATAATATGAGGATGGAAAAGGTGCCTCTGTCCCTATAAACACATGAGTCACATCAGTTTTAAAATCATCTTTGTGTTGAAGAGAACATATAAGTTTGAAAATTATATAATCTGAGGATTACAAAGGTGACTGTGTCCCTGTAAACACATGAGTCACATCAGTTTTAAAATCATCTTTGTGCTAAAGAGAACATATAAGTTTGACAATTAAAAATTTCATGAAATTTCAATCTTTCCTCAAACAAAAAACGGATTCAAAAAAAATTGAACCCGTTCCAAATCAAACTATAAACTATTAAAAATTAAAATTAAGTCTTGCAAAAACATACCTTCCGTTCTGACCAAACTGTGAAGTAGAACGCGAATAGATAAACTGATCATTATTGGTTGATGCAGGAATGTTTTTGGTAGGATAAACATCAAACAGGTTATTCACTCCTGCTGTCAATCCTACGCTTTTTGTAAACTGGTAAGCCAGAGATAAGTCTGTGATAATTTTATCGGTGATAACCTGGTGTTCGTTCGGTGAAATCACTCCGTCACCATTGGCATCAACGGTATCAGGACTGGTTACTTTTCCGAAATAAGTATTTCTCAGGTATAATGAGGCTTTGTCCCATGAGATCGTATGAGACAAACTTGCTTTCGTCCTCGGAACTGCCTCCTCAAGATATACTCTTGCTGCTTCTGAAAAATAGGTGTTTTCCAGATTCGCCGCCTGCAAAGCTCCGGATGAATGTATATTTCCCACTTTTCTTGTCTGATTTAAATTCAGTGCAAAACTGTTATCAAGTTTTACCTGTGAAAATCTCGCTGTATGGGAAATCACTACATCAAGACCCTTTGTCTCGGTGTCAATAGCGTTGGTGAAAAACTGAGCCGCATTGACTCCTTCAGCATCAAATGCTTCCGGTGCCACCGCTCTGGGGAATTGCCCGGTAAGTACTACCCTGTCATCAATCCGGGTAAAATATCCGTCTGCGGTAAATGTTAAACCTGCGGAAGGAATTCTGTAGGTAAACCCTGCACTTGCGGATTTGGAAGTTTCCTGTTTCAGCTTCGGTATTCCTACAAGCTCTGCAAGTTTTGAATCATTACTGAAGGTTCCCACTTCCCGCAAATTACCGTCTGTGAAAAGAGTAGACGTCACATTATAATAAATCTGATGAATCGAAGGAGCACGGAAACCTGTAGATCCTGCAAACCTGAAATTTAAATGATCCGTAAGTTTGATTCTCGAAGCCAGCTTGTAATTGAAGGTAGATCCGAAATCGGAGTAATTTTCATACCTCGCCGCTGCATCAACCAGCAACCAATCTGTAAAATTGAATTCTACATCTGCATATCCCGCAACAGACTGTCTGTTTTTATTAACAGCATTAAGCGGTTTAAAACCTCCGAAAACCTGTGAACCGCCGGGAAGAATATTCCCGAAAAAATCAGTCGGCCTCTGGGTAGATCCGTTGAATAAATTACCGGCTGCATCATAAGCAGAATAAGAAGCTTCTTCTCCGGCTGTTATTTTAAAATTTTCGTACCGGTGCTCAGCTCCGAATGCAACATTGATCCCTTTCCATACATCATATTTTTTTGAGAAATCCAGGTTGATGGTATTCTGGGAAAATCTGAGTCCTCCGGCATCAAACTCAGCCGGAGAAGCGAACCGTAAAGATGTGTTTCCTGTATTGGAAATGGTATAATCAAATGAATTTCTACCGAAAGTATTGCTGAAATCAACATCCCAGCCATTCCAGTTCCCTTTGATTCCTGCAGCGAGGGATAAATCCTGGATATCAGTTCCGATCTGTGGGAGATAACCGTCAGAATAGAGCCCAGTAAACGTTCTGCTTTGATTAGGTTTCCTGTAAAAACCTCCTGAAGTTCCGTGTCTGAAGCTGTATCCTCCAAAGGTATACGCTTTCCAATTGTCATTAATCGGGACTTCAATATTGGCAAAAAGCTGATGGTTATTCAGTTTTGACTGCCCTACCTGCATATTGAAATCTTTTCTTGAAAGACCTCTGTAAGCCAGCTCCTGATCAGTAACATTTTGACCTAACAGTCCCTGCAAACCCGCAATTGTAGTAGCACCCTGAATCTGACTTTGAAACTGGGAAGAAAAATAATCCACGCCCTGAGCATATTGATGTATGTAATTGATCAATTGCTGTGAATTAGGTGTATTTCCGATATCGGTGAACAGTGAAGAAAGGTTTACACCATCATTCAGAGCACGTTTTTCAATAGCATTATAGGCATTGAAGAGATTACCGCTTTCCGTACCTGCTCTGTAGGTTGGATTTCTGAACTGGGAAGACCATGTAATATTATAAAAACCACCCTTATTTCCTATCTTGTTACCATAATTCAAATCGACCTGAACATTCTGGCCGTCAAAATCTCCTGTATGATCATTCGCAGCAGGGGTCAAATTTCCGCCGTATGTAAACTGCCCGGTCAGCTTACCGATATCTCTCTTTAATCCTAAATTGATCACCCCGGCAATAGCATCGGAACCATACTGCGCAGAAGCTCCATCTCTTAAAACTTCAATTCTGCTGATTGCAAAGGAAGGTATCGCATTCAAATCCGTGCCTACCGTTCCTCTTCCCGGTGAGCCGTTTACATTGACCAAAGCTGAAGTATGTCTTCTCTTTCCATTCACCAGTACCAAAACCTGATCCGGACCCAATCCTCTCAGCTGTGCCGGATCCAGATGATCTGTACCATCTGCATTGGTTTGAATCGTTGAGGTAAATGAAGGCGAAATTGAATTCAGTATCTGGCCGATGGTACTCTGCGGAAGAACAACCGATGCTTCTTTAATATTAAATACATCTACAGGAACCGGGCTGTCAGCCTTTGACCTTGCTCCGCTCCTTGATCCTAAAATGACGACCTCTTCTACATTAGCTGTCTTCACCGTATCTTTTTCCTGTGCCGCTGCATAAGTTCCCAGGAAAAACAAAACCGACGCAGACAAAATGGTCTTTTTATTTTTCATACACTCTATAATTAGATATTCTAAATTTTGTTTTTACAGGATGCAAATGTAAAAAATATTTAATAGTCTACAAAAAAAGTAGACTATTAAATTACAAAAAATAATATATTCCGATTATAATTTTTAAATTTTGGTAAGTTTCGCGTACTTTAAGATCAGGTTCTTTTCTCCTTCATGCAGGAAAACGACTTTAGCTTTGATATTCTGCGGATCCGTCCCATCCAGGAATTTCACTTCACCAATTCCGAAACGGTCATGTCTTACTTTATCCCCCACTTCAATATCCTGTGAGGAAGCTCCGCTTGGGTTGATGATTTTCGCAGTACTCACTGGTCTTAACTTTTTCGGCTCTGCGATTGACTTGTCATTATCAGTTTTGGTAATACTTTTCTTTTCGATCTTCCTAAAACTTTTCATTTCGGAAGGATGCTCATCAAAAATATTGGACGTGATCCCCGCATTGTTGATAAACCTCTTCTCAATAGCCGGATTTAAAAACTCAATATAGGCTTCATCAACTTCACTCAAAAACCTTGAAGGCTCTGCATCCGTAATTTTCCCCCACTGAAAGCGCGAAACGGCGTAAGAGAAGAAAGCCTGCTTTTCTGCGCGGGTCAGCGCCACATAAAACAAACGTCTTTCTTCCTCCAGATCTTCACGGGTTGCGGAACTCATAAAACTGGGGAAGAGATTTTCTTCCAGTCCTACGAGATGCACAACAGGAAATTCCAGACCTTTTGAAAGGTGGATGGTCATCAGTGACACCATATCTTCATCATCATCTTTTCTCTGGGTATCAGCAGAAAGGGCAATATTCTCCAGGAAATTCGGCAAACTCGGATCACCGTCCTCAAGCTGCATCTGTTCTTCAATAAAACCCTGCATCGAGTTCATCAATTCCTGTACGTTTTCTACACGTGAAATTCCCTCAGGTGTCTGATCATCTTTTAAGAATTTAATCAGGCCGCTTCGTTTAGCCACTTCCATGGCAACACTGTAAGCAGTTTCTGTTTTAAGCAAAACCTGAAAGGCTTTGATCATCGACCAGAAATCGCTCAGTTTTGTGAGAACCCCATTATTGAATTTCAGCTGTGGAGCGTACATTCCCAGATTGTCTAAAACCTTAGAAACCGGAATATTCTGTGAATCTGCAAAAACAATCAGTTTATTCTGAGTCGTTTCACCAATTCCACGGGTTGGATAGTTAATGATTCTCATCAAAGCTTCGGAATCATTTTCATTGATCAGAAGTCTCAGATAGCCAATAAGATCTTTCACTTCTTTCCTTTGATAGAAAGACAGACCTCCATACACTTTATACGGAATATTTTTCCGTCTCAGGGAATCTTCAAATGCCCTTGTCTGTGAATTGGTACGGTATAAAATAGCAAAATCACTGAATTTTTTCTGATCCCTGTTTCTCAGCTCCCAGATATTTCCTGCAACGAAATTGGCTTCATCAGCGTCAGAAAGTGAGCGGTATACTTTGATCTTTTCCCCTTCTTCGTTCTCACTGAAGACATTTTTCTTAAACTGCTGCAGGTTTTTGGCAATTACCGCATTCGCAGCATTAACGATATTTTGTGTAGAACGGTAATTTTGTTCCAGAGAAACCGTTACGGCATCCTGATAATCTTTTTTGAAGTTTAAAATATTATAAATATTGGCACCACGGAACGAGTAGATTGACTGTGCATCGTCCCCCACCACGCAGATATTTTCAAATTTTGAGGCAAGGGCTTTCACAATCAGATACTGGGAATGGTTCGTATCCTGGTACTCATCGACCAGAATGTATCTGAATCTATCCTGATATTTGGCTAAAACTTCAGGAAACCGGGTCAGCAGTTCATTGGTTTTTAACAGAAGGTCATCAAAATCCATTGAACCGTTTTTATAGCAGGCTTCAACATATTTTTCATAGATCTTCCCAATGAATTTCATGTTGGCCTTTTCATCAGCTTCCATCAGTTCCGGATTGTTGTAATAGGCCTTTACAGTAATCAGGTTATTCTTGTAATTTGAAATTCTTGACTGAACCTTTTTAGGTTTATACAGATCAGCATCAATATTCATATCTTTCAGCACTTTTCTGATGACATTCAGTGCATCCTGCTGATCATAGATCGTAAAGTTGGAAGGATAGCCCAGATAATGAGCTTCACTTCTGAGAATTCTTGCAAAAACAGAGTGAAAAGTTCCCATCCAAAGACTTCTCGCATTGCTCTGCCCCACAACTTTTGCAATACGTTCCTTCATTTCTTTTGCCGCCTTATTGGTAAAGGTAAGTGCCAGGATATTAAAAGGATCTACTCCATTGGTAATCAGATGTGCAATACGCATGGTGAGTACACGTGTTTTTCCGGAACCTGCTCCGGCAAGCACCATTAATGGCCCTTGTATTGTGGTAACGGCTTCATATTGTGGTTCGTTAAGTCCTTTCAGATAATCCATACTGCAAAAAAATTTGGGATGACAAAATTAGTGTATTATAAGGAGAATTCAAATTTGATTTCAGAACTAAAAAGTTTTTATAACCTGTTCTGTTTCATATTTACTTTCATTAAATATTTTTTCACCTATTATGCATTTTCGAAAATAAGTGAAAGAGCCCTGTTTATTTTATATTCTCTAGAAATTCATGTATTGGTACATTTTTTAACCTGCTCAAAAGACAATTTTTTCTGAATAAATTGTTTTAAAAACAGGAAGGATATTTAATTTACTGAAGCAATAAAATTATAGTGACAACAGATGGTTTCACAACATCTTAAAAATACATAATAGTATTATTTATGGCTTAAAACAAAAAGTCAGCGGAAAAAATTCTGCTGACTTTTTATATATATTAAACTGTCCTTTAGGTAGCATAGGCTTTTAGACGGTCAACCATATCTCCCAGGTCAAAAGGCTTCGCTATAAAAGCATCTGCACCGGCATCTAATGCTGACTGCTCTAATCCGCGGCTGGCTGACATGATGAGAACAGGAATATCTTTAAGGTTTTCGTCTGATTTGATTTCTTTACATATATCTCTGCCATCTTCACCGGACAGCCACATATCCATTAAAATCACATTCGGTTTTGAGTCAGCATCTAAAGTTTTCAGCATATCTGAACCTTTATAAAATTTTTCAATCTCAAATCCTTCAAAATCAAGCATCATCTCTATAGAATCGACAATCGCCGGACTGTCATCTACCACTAAAACTTTTGTTGCGTTAGGCATTTTTGTTATACTTTTTTACTTTTGGGGATTTCGAAGCAAAAATCAGACCCTTTTTCTTCTGCTGACAAGACATAAATACGGCCGCCGGCTCTTTTAATGATTTCAGAAGAAATATAAAGCCCGAGCCCGAGTCCCGGAAAAGTATGCTCCTTCGAACCACTCACTCTATAGTATTGTTCAAATACTTTTTTATGCTTATCCGCAGGAATTCCAATTCCAAAATCCTTTACGCTGAACGTGATGGTATTGTCATTCAATTCTGTAGACACGATGACCTGGTCTGCACCAGGAGAATATTTGATCGCATTGCTTATAAGATTACTCATTACCTGCGCAATTCTGTGACGATCTGCAAAGACAGTTCCGATACCCGACGGATTAAAAGTTATTTTATGTCTTGAAGTCATCTGCTGTTCTGCAACAGTTTCCCCTGCCAGTTCGTCAAAATCAAACTCAGATTCATTCAGCTGAATTTTTCCGTTCTGTATTTTGGTTACATCCAGAAGATCACTGATTAAATCTGTAAGAAGATCAATCTGCCCGTCCATTTTTCTGGCAACTTCAGCATTTTTACGGTCATCCTGCCTGATGAGATTTTTTTCAATATACTGAGTATAGATTTTCAGGCTTGTGAGAGGAGTTTTCAGCTCATGGCTGGCAATACCGAGGAAGTTATCTTTTTGGGTCTGTAACTGTTTAAAATCATCAATATCGGTAAATGTTCCGATCCATTGGGTAATTTCACCTTTTTCATCAAAAGTAGGAACTGCCCTTCCCAAGAACCAGCGGTATACGTTGGGATCTTTAGGATCGCTGAATTGATATTCCATTTCGAAAGAGGTTCCGTTTTTCACGCTGTCAGCCCATACAGCTTCCACTTTTGCATGCACTTCCGGACTGATTACTCTTTTAAAACCTTCGGATGGTTTTTCATTTCGGTCAAAACCTGTATACCGGTACCAGTTGTCATTCATGTAGGTTACTTCACCATGCTTATCACAGGTCCAGACAAATTGTGGCATTGAATCGGCCAAATCTCTGAATTTCTCTTCTCTCTTCTGGATCTCTTCCCTTGCAGTGACCAGATCTGTAACATCAACTGCCATATTATGAATGGCATACACTTCCCCATTTGCATTTTTTAACGGCTTGTATGAGAAATTAAAGTAATAGCTCTGAAGTTTACCGTCAACCATCAGATCAACGCGGTCTTCTTTTGCAGTATACGTCTTTCCGGTCTTAAAAATATCTTTGAGAATCCCTATAAAAGGCTGACCTTCAAGTTCAGGAAGGGCATCTTCAAGTTTAAGCCCGATCACAGAAGCATCTTTACCCCAGGTCTTAAGGATCAGATCATTCGCTAATTCGATATACAATTCATCGGTACGGTAAATGGCAGTAGAGTAATCTGAATTTTTTATTAATTCCTCAAGTCTGTATTCACTTTCCTGTAATTTTTGTTCAGAAATAACCTGATCTGTTACTTCAGTAGCGACTACGCTTACACCTATGATTTTCTTTTTATCATTAAAAACAGGGGCATAAATAAAATCAAAGAAATGCTCTTCAAGTTTACCGAATTTCTCTAAAAAAATAGGAAGCTTATTGCCGTTAAATATCTCACCTTTTCTATAAACATTATCAAAAATATCAACAAAACCCTGAGATTTCACTTCCGGTAAAACTTCAAACAATGGCTTTCCGATTACTGAAGAATCACGTCCCCACAATTCTAAAATCTGCGGGTTTGCGTTTTGAATAATAAGATCATCACCCATTAACAGACACATTGCTACAGGAGCCTGACTGAAGAGTGTTATCAATGATTCCGGTGAAACATTCTGTTCTAAAAAACTTTTCATACGAAGTACTTTACAAGCTTCAAATATAATTTTAAAATGACTGAAATACCATAATTTAAGCCAAATTACTATCCCAACTTTTAAAACTACAAAATTTTCTCAGAAATTTGTAACAATTCCTGTATTTTTGGCACTCATTGACAAAACAATTTCTATTTATGAAAAAACGACTTCTTAGTGTTGCAGCTGCTGCTTTTTTTGGAGTAATACTGAACGCACAACAAATCAAATTCGAAGAGTATGATTTACCCAATGGTATGCACGTAATTCTTCACCAGGATAATACTGCTCCGGTTGTTACCACAGCAGTAATGTATCACGTTGGTGGAAAAGATGAAGTTAAAGGAAGAACAGGTTTCGCCCACTTTTTTGAGCACCTTCTATTTGAAGGAACTCCGAATATCAAAAGAGGGGAATGGTTTAAAATTGTATCTTCCAACGGAGGGCAAAACAATGCCAACACAAGCATGGACAGGACGTATTACTACGAAACATTCCCTTCAAACAATGAGCAGCTGGGCCTTTGGATGGAAGCTGAAAGATTACGTCATGCGGAAATTAACCAAATCGGTGTAGATACCCAGAGAGAGGTAGTAAAAGAAGAAAAAAGGCTGAGAATGGATAACTCACCTTATGGAAATCTTTTTAATACTATTCAGCAAAATCTTTTCACCAATCACCCATACCACGGTTCTGTAATTGGCTCTATAGAAGATTTAAACGGCGCCAAACTGGACGAGTTTAAAGCTTTTTATAAAAAATACTATGTCCCAAACAATGCTACTTTAGTCGTTGCCGGAGACATAAAACCTGAACAGACTAAAAAATGGATTCTTGAATATTACGGAAGTATTCCAAAAGGAGCTGTAACTCCAAAAAACTTTCCTAAGGATGAGCCTATAACAAAGGAAAAAGAAGTCACTGCCACTGATGCAAATATTCAGCTTCCTGCTTACATTTTTGCGTACAGAACACCAAGCAATAAAGAAAGAGACGCTTATGTATTAGATATGCTTTCTTCTTATTTAAGTAATGGTAAATCTTCTGTTTTATATAAAAAATTGGTAGATCAGGACAAAAAAGCTCTTCAGGTAGCTGCTTTCAATCAAGGTATGGAAGACTACAGTATTTTTGCATTCTTTGCTATTCCAATGGGAACGACAACGAAGCAGACTTTACAGAATGACATTGATGCTGAAATTAAAAAAGTACAAACTACCCTGATTTCAGATGAAGATTATCAGAAGCTTCAGAATCAGTATGAGAATCAGTTTGTCAATGCCAATTCAAGTATTCAGGGAATTGCAGCTTCGTTAGCAACCAATCATGTGTTAATGGGAGATACCAATCTGATCAATAAAGAAATTGAAATCTACAGATCAATCACTAAGCAGGATTTGCAGAATGCTGCCAAAAAGTATCTTAATTCTAACCAAAGAGTAATTATCAATTACGTACCTGAAAAAAAATAATCATTTGGAAACTCCTGTTTTTAAATCAGATTATACCCTTAAATTTTTACAAATGAAAAAACAACTCACCTATATAGCAGCAGCATTTTTATTTTCAGGAATGCTTTCTGCACAAAAAATTGACCTTAACGCAATGCCGAAACCGGGACCTACCCCTTCGATTAATATTGCGCAACCAAAAACCTTTCAGTTAAAAAACGGTTTAACTGTAATGGTTGTTGAAAATAATAAATTACCCAGAGTAAACATGAGCCTCTCTATGGACAGACAACCTTATTACGAGGGAGCTGTCACAGGGGTTAGCCAGATTATGGCAGATCAGCTTGGTAACGGAACAACGACTTTAAGCAAAGACGAATTCAACAAAAAAGTAGATTTCCTGGGAGCAAGCTTAGGTTTTAACTCTGCAGGTGCTTCATCCAATTCTCTTTCAAAATATTTTCCTCAGGTATTAAACTTGATGGCTGATGCAGTCATTAACCCTAAATTTTCTGCTGATGAAATTCAGAAATCAAAAGAAAGATCAATCGAAGGCATCAAAAGTGAAGAAAAGAATGCTTCTGCAATTGCATCAAGAGTTTCCAATGCACTGACCTACGGTAAAAATACAGCAAGAGGAGAATTCGAGACGGTAGAATCTATTAACAAAATTCAGTTAGCTGACGTTCAGAATGTTTATAAAAAATATTATGCGCCCGACAATGCTTATTTGGTAATTGTTGGTGATGTAAAGTTTGACAAGGTAAAACCGATGGTTGAAAAAGCTTTCAGCAACTGGAAAAAAGCCAACACGACTTTTGCACCTTTAGAGCCGGCTTCAAATGTTACTAAAACTGAAATCAACGTGGTAGATGTACCTTCTGCAGTGCAGTCTGTAGTTTCAGTCGGAAATCTAACTTCACTGAAGATGAATGATCCCAATTATTTTCCTGCTACCATTGCCAATTACATTCTTGGCGGCGGTGGTGAGGCCAGACTTTTCATGAATCTCCGTGAGAAAAACGGATTTACTTACGGAGCGTATTCAAGCATGAGTGCAAGTAAATATTCTCCTGAATTTTCAGCAGAAGCCAGCGTAAGAAACGAAGTAACTGATAAGGCAGTTAAAGAATTCATGAACGAGATCAATGGAATTTCTACTGTTAAAGCTGATGAATTAACAAACGCTAAGGCGAAACTAAAAGGAAGCTTTATCATGTCACTGGAACAGCCTGCTACGATTGCAAGATTTGCAGTAAGCCAAAAAGTGAATAACCTTCCTGCAGATTTCTACACCAATTATTTAAAATCCATCGATAAAGTAACTGCTGCAGATGTTTCAGGTGCTGTAAAAAATACTGTTCTGCCAAATCAAAGCAGAATTTTCATCGCAGGAAAAGCTTCAGACATTTCTGAAGGATTGGAGAAATTAGGATATCCTGTAAAATATTACGATGCCAATGCAAATCCTGTTGCCAAGCCAACGGCTCAAAAAGTAGATGCAGGAATTACAGTTGCTTCTGTTGTTGATAAATACATTACAGCGATCGGTGGAAAAGCAAATATCGCAAAGGTATCTTCTTATACGATGATGGCCTCGATGTCTATGCAGGGCCAGACCATTGATTTTAAAACTATTAAAGCCCAGGGCGGTAAAGAACTTACCTTAGTTTCTATGGGAGCTATGACTCTTCAGAAACAGGTTTTTGACGGTACAACAGGATTCTCTGAGCAGCAAGGGCAAAAGGTTGCCATGACCAAAGAAGAAATTGCTGATAACCTGAAAAATACTGAACTTTTTGAAGAACTTGGTTTTTCTAAATCGGCTGATTATAAATTGGCAGGAATTGAAAAAATCGCAGGTGAAGATTCTTACGCTATAAAAAATGCTGACAAAGCTTACTATTACAGCGTAAAAACAGGTCTTAAAACCGGAGAAACAGAAACAGTTAAAGCGCAGGGGCAAAATATGACTGTTCCCACTACATTTTCTGACTATAAGGATGTTGCTGGTGTAAAAATGCCTTATACCATCACTGTCAATCAGATGGGTATGGATATGACCATGAAAGTAAAATCTTATGAAGTAAATCAGGCAAAAGACACTGATTTCAAATAAGAATATAATAAATTCTACAATAGCGGTAACAATTGTTGCCGCTTTTGTTTTTTAGTGAAATCTTTATTTTGCCGTTCTGTAAAAAAACATTAAATTTGCCCATTCAAAAAGATATTAGAATTAATGGATACTATATTTACACTATTGATGGTTCTTATTATGATTGCCAGCATCTTATTGGTAATCGTTGTCATGGCTCAAAACCCTAAAGGTGGCGGTCTTTCAAGTACATTCGGAGGTGCATCTTCTGCACAGTTCGGGGTACAGAGAACCAATGACTTCATGGAGAAGTCAACCTGGACCTTAGGAACGGTAATCATCGTTCTTATCCTGATCAGCGTTGTTGTTACAGGGAAACCGAAACAAGCAGCTCCTGTTCCTGCAGCTCCTGCCAGAACTGAAGCACCGGCGAATCAGACAGCACCAGCTTCTAAAACTACAGCTCCGGTAAGTACTCCGGCAACTAAATAATAAATATTTTATTTAAGATAAACAAAAGCAACTCAAATCGAGTTGCTTTTTTATTTCAGTTTTATGAGTTCAATTTTGTGCCGTAATTTTAAACCTGCTTTCAGAAACGAATACTGCAACGGTTTACTTTCACGGTAATATTTATCAATAAAAATCTGCATTGCACCATAAAACCGCTCAAGATAGACCTCATTTTTCACCGTGCTCTCACCTTTATGATGAAGTATAGAGGCTTTTCCATAATAGTAATTCTTAAATCCGTTTTTCAGTAAAGTATAGCACAGATCAATATCTTCACCATACATAAAATATCTTTCATCGAGTCCTCCAACTTCTTCATAGACATGCTTTTTAACTAAGAAAAACGCTCCTGTGATGACCTCTGCTTCAGCAATTTCATATTCATCAATATCATTCCGGTAATATGATTTTGAATTTTTCTTTTTAAAATTCGTAAACAGTTTTTCGAAGGAATTGAACATATCAGGCACAGAACGTTTACTTTCCGGGAGAAAATCTCCGTTGGCATCATGCATCCTTACGCCAAGGCATCCAAAATCATCTTTGGAATCTGCAAAACTTAGAATTTCATTCAGATAATATCCTTCCAGCTCAGTATCCGGATTTAAAATCAAAAGATAGTCACCTTCTGCATTTTTAACAGCTTTATTGTTTGCTGCTGCAAAGCCTTCATTTTTTTTCGAAGCAATAAAACGTACTTTTGGAAATTCAGGGATAAGATCGCCCCACGAACTGTCTGTAGAGTGATTATCAACGACAATAATTTCAAAGTCTGTTTCCGAAGCATACTTCTGAATAGAAAGAAGACATTTTCTGAGCAGCAGAGCGACATTATAATGAACGATAATGATTGAAAGCTTCTTATTCATTTTAATCTTTTTCGTTGTAGGGAAGCCTGTTGGTAATTGATCTTCCCAGTGAAATTTCGTCAGCATACTCCAGCTCATCACCTACGGAGATTCCTCTCGCAATACTGGAAAACTGTATGCCTGAGTTTTTAAATTTCTTATAAATATAATAAGCGGTGGTATCGCCTTCCATTGTCGCACTTAAGGCAAAGATGAATTCTTTCGCATGGCCCTGCTGCAGTTTTTTTTCAATGCTCGGAATATTAAGCTGGTGGGGCCCTACTCCTTCCATAGGAGAAATCTTCCCTCCTAAAATAAGATATTTTCCTCTGTATTTTCCTGTATTTTCTATAGCAATGACATCACGCACATCTTCGACAATACAGATCAGTTCATCACTGCGTTTGTCACTGCTGCAGATTTCACAAACGTCAAAATCAGAAAAATTATGACATTCTTTGCAGTATTTGATATCATTGACCAGATTGATAATCGAAGTTCCTAAACCTGTTGCTCTGGAATTTGGCTGTTTAAGTAAATGAAGTGCCAGGCGTAATGCGGTTTTCCTGCCGATACCCGGAAGTCCCGAAATTTCTTCGACTGCTTTTGCCAGTACTTTACTTGGATAATCCATAAAGCAAAAATAAGGAAAAAGATTATGATTAAAAAGCTAAAAAACCGGAATCAAATTTTAGAATTTCGATTAAAAAACTTAAAAATGCAGCTTACATTATAAGTTTATCAGGGTTCATCTCATTTCCCCAAAATGAAATGATTTCAATACTGTTATTTTCATTCTGTAGTACAGTGCAAAATTCTGCAATATCAAAACTCTTCTTACTTTGCTGTTTGTACCGTCGATGATTTAACCAATAAAAGGATTTTGAGCTGAAAGAGACTCTACACATAGAATTTCTTTAATTTTTCAGAATATGCAGAAGATTGATTATAATCATTCCAAAATTCCAGGGTTTTAAAATATTATTCCTGAACTTCGAAAGTCCATTCTATTTTGAACATATTTTTTTGCTTTCTCATGAACATCCTTGCTTATAACCAAATCGCATTTATCAGCTTGTTGCAAACCTCTTTCTATAAATTCTATTTCAGCTTTAGACAATTTTACAGTATTTGTTGTATTTATACTTTCAAAATAAATTTTCATTTTTTCCAGAAAGCTCTCCAGGAAAGATTGCTCCTCAAAAGAACCTGTATGAATAAATAGCCCCATGATTTATCTTAAACAATGGTGTAAAGATAAAAATTCAATGATAAAGATTTTTACTGATCATATTACATTTATTGATCTATACTTTAAAATATTTCACTTTTAAACGAAAAAATTCTTCGCAATGATTTATCTTTGATCATCAAAATATTAAACAGAAAAATAAACTTTATGGTACTTAATAACCTCAACTATCCACTTGATTTTAAGTTTAAAATCACCACACTTGCGAGCGATTTCAATATCACAGATAAAAACGGAAATTATGTCGCCTACGTACGTCAGAAAATGTTTAAACTGAAAGAAGATGTTATTGTTTTCAATGACGAAAGCAAAACAAAAGAACTTTTCAGAATTCAGGCAAACCAATGGATTGATTTTAATGCATCTTATTCGATTAAAGATACTTTGGGGAAAAACTTCGGAAGATTGGCAAGAAAAGGAATGCGCTCTATCTGGAAATCTACGTATAATGTTCTGGATGAAGCCGATCAGCAGAAATTTACGATCACTGAAGACAATGCATGGGTGAAGTTTTTTGACGGAATGGTAGGTGAAATCCCTGTTATCGGAATGTTTACAGGATATTTTCTTAATCCTGCATATACCGTTAAAGGAATCGACGGAAAAGAATATTTCAAACTTAAAAAAATGCCGTCTATGTTCGGAAGAAGATTCCAGCTGGACAGACTGATTGACATAGATGATGAAGATGAAAGCCTGGTAGTATTATCTTTACTGATGATGGTTCTTCTGGAAAGAGCCAGAGGATAATCCTGTTTTTGGAAATTTGCTTTATGCAGATGGCTTACATTTTGAACTCATGATAGTACTATAATTCTACAGCACGGAAAAAACCCTTAAAAAGATGAAATACTTAATCATTTTCTTTTCAGCATTTTCACTGATAGCCTGCAAAAAGGAGAAAGAAACTGTTTTAAATTCAAAACCTTCAGATTCTGTAAACATTGTTCAGGATTCTGTAAAAACTGATTCTCCAAATTCCACTGTTTTGGTGGATGTATTCCCATTTCCAAAGGAAATCAAAGAATGCTCTTGTTATTTTGCAAAAAACAAAGCTGATTTCGAAAATGAAAAATACATTTATGCGGATGATGCAGGGAAAACTGCCTACATGAAACTCGACGGAAAAAGAATCGCTATGAATCTGATTTCTTCCAGTGATATTGAAGTGGATGAAGAGCTCACTAAAGAGATTGAAAATGAAAACTATAAAATCTCTGTAAGAGGTAAAAAGATCAAACACGAAGAGGTTCTTCTTTTTGAAGGAATGCTGACCATTGAAAAACCTGACGGTAGCGTTACCAAAATGCCTATTTACGGTGAATGCGGATGCTGAGTAATGGGTAATGAGTAATAGGTAATAGGTAATATGCAAAAATGACTGCTCCTGGATTTTGGGAGCAGTTTTTTATTTCATATATACTTATCTATTTTTTTATCATGTAGAATCATGGAGTTTTTAGCGGCCATTATCGTTTCTAAATCACAGCGATTTCGTAATTTTGATAAAAATAAATTTTATGGAACTATCAAACATAGAACCGCAGATTATCTGGAAGAATTTCTCCAGATTGAATGCTGTTCCGAGACCGTCTAAAAAAGAAGAAAAAGTAATCGCTTTTATCAGGGAATTTGGCGAAAATTTAGGACTGAATACCACCGTTGATGAAGTTGGGAACGTGATCATTAAAAAGCCAGCCACTCCGGGAATGGAAAACCGTAAATCAATTGTCATGCAGTCACACCTTGATATGGTCTGCCAGAAAAATAATGATGTCAATTTTGATTTTGAAACTCAGGGAATCCAGATGGAAGTTGACGGAGACTGGGTAAAGGCCAAGGGAACAACCTTAGGTGCTGACAACGGTCTGGGAGTAGCAACCATCATGTCAGTTCTTGAAAGTACAGATATCCCTCATCCTGATCTGGAAGCACTCTTTACCATTGATGAAGAAACGGGAATGACCGGAGCTCTGGGACTAAAGCCCGGACAGTTAAAAGGACAAATCCTTTTAAATCTCGATACAGAAGAGGATGATGAAATCGATATCGGTTGCGCAGGCGGAATTGATGTAACCGTAAGCCAAAACTATTCTACAGAAGCATCCAAGGGACAAATCGTAAGAATTGAGGTAAAAGGCTTACAGGGAGGGCATTCCGGAATGGATGTCCATAAAGGTTTCGGGAATGCCAATATCATTTTAGGCAGAATTCTTTATAAAGCTTTGGAAAATCAAAACGTTCAATTGATTTCTATAGACGGAGGAAGTCTGAGAAATGCAATTCCGAGAGAAGCTGTTGCCTTAATTTCTGTTAGAAATTCAGGAGAATTTATTGACCATGTAACCAACGGTATCAAAAAAGAAATTTTAGAAGAATTTGCCTCGGTTGAAGCAGGACTTCAGATCAATATTGAAAATTCAACTTCTTCAGATCCTGCCATTTCTGAGGAAGACTCAAAGAAAATCATTCTTGTTTTAAAATCTCTTCACAATGGTGTTTACAGAATGAGTCCTGATGTACAGGACCTGGTAGAATCATCCAACAATGTGGCAAGGGTAGAATTGAAAGAAGGAGGTCTGAAAATACTAAACCTTTCAAGATCATCCGTAGACTCATCTAAAGATTCTGTTGCTGAACAATTAAAATCCGTTTCAGAACTGGCAGGAATGAATGTTGAACTCAGCGGATCGTATCCGGGATGGAAACCAAAACCAGGTTCTGAAATCGTACAGATAATGGAAAAAATATACACCGAAAAATTTGCAGAAAAACCACACGTTGTCGCGTGTCATGCAGGTTTAGAATGTGGAATCATAGGGGCCAATTATCCTGAAATGGAAATGGTAAGTTACGGACCCACCATAAGAGGAGCACACTCACCTGACGAAAAAGCCAATATTTCTTCTACTCAGAAATTCTGGAGTTTCACTAAAGATATTTTAGCGAATATTCCTTTGAAATAAGTAGATCATTAATCAAATTATAATATCCAAAGTCTTTTGATTTTGGATATTTTTTGTTTAAAATCATTCAGATGAAAATCAAAAATACCCAACAACGTAATCAGGAACAAAAAAACAGATTCTGCAATGATAGAATAGTGAATATCCTGAAGAACTGCCTATAAAAGTTTCGATGGATTTAAAAGATTTCTTGAAAAATTAAATAAGGTTAATCATTTTTTTTAATTAATGATGATGAAAAAATCCAAGGTTAACCAATGACTTTTAATGACTTTTTAAGAGATAACGAATTTGGTTTGCGATTATTTTTTCAGAAAACCTTCATGGTAAAGGTTGCGTAAGAAAAGTTTTGAATGAACTGAGACAACATGAAAATAAATTAAATGGTTGGATAATCGACCACAATAATGATATAAACTCAACGGAAATCTTTACAAATCTCGTTTGGAATTTTATGTAAAGAATGATTTCGAAGTTTTATCAAAAATCCGACTTGAATTAAAAATCATGTCTGCGGTAAAATCAAATTGAAAATAATTAATATACAGCAATGAAAAGTATTACAGTATTTTGCGGATCAAGTTTCGGTTCGGAAGAAATTTATAAAGAACAGGCAACTCTTCTCGGACAGACTTTAGCCAAACAAGATATTCAACTTGTGTATGGGGGTGCCAATGTAGGATTAATGGGTGCGGTTGCTGACGGAGTTTTGTCAGAAGGCGGAAAAGCCATTGGAGTTCTTCCGCATTTTTTACAGTCAAAAGAAATTGCACATACTCATCTCACGGAACTTATTTTGGTAGAAACCATGCATGAAAGAAAAACCAAAATGAATGAACTTTGCGATGGTGTAATTGCACTGCCGGGAGGATTTGGAACTCTGGAAGAGTTATTTGAAATGATTACCTGGGCACAACTCGGACTTCATCAAAAACCAATTGCGCTTTTGAATATTGACGGATTTTATGATGACCTGATAAAGTTAGTCCAGACAATGGTTGACAAAGGATTTTTAAAACAGATTAATCAGGAAATGCTTTTGGTGAGTGATAATAGTAATGATCTTCTGGAAAAGATGAGAAACTATAAAGCTCCAACGGCTGGCAAGTGGATTTCTAAGGAAGATATATAGGTTGATTTATCTGTATAATTAATGTTTGGTAATAATTCAGAAAACGAATCTGAGACAACAAAAAACTCCCGAAAAAATTGGGAGTTTATATTTTTAGAAAATTTCATTAAGGATAAGGTGCGATTTCAACTGCAAGACCTTCCATGGCGTCGGCAATATGAAGCTGACAGCCTAACCTGCTGTTTTCCTGCACATGAAACGCTTCTCCAAGCATGGCATCTTCTTCATCACCCATCGGCTCAAGTCCGAGGTCTGTAATTACATAAACCTGACATGAAGCACACATGGCCATTCCGCCGCAAACTCCGATGGTTCCCTCTTCTGCCAATTCATAAGAGCGGATAATTTCCATCAGATTCATTGACATATCGGTAGGAGCGACAATGTCATGAGTCAGGCCTTCTCTGTCGGTTATTCTTATATTTATATCGTTCATTCTGTCTGATGCTGATTATTAATTGCTGATCACTATAGTTTTTAATTATATTAACCCGCCAATTATACTCCCAAAATTAATCAATTTTTTTCACCACTGCTTTCTCAGCTTCTTTACGGCTTCCGTCGAAACCGTCTACTCCGCTTACGGTCGTGTACTTTAAAACGAATTTTTTACCCGGGTTTAATCTGTTATAAACACTCTGACACATCAAAGTAGCTTCGTGGAAGCCACAGAGAATCAACTTTAATTTTCCGGGATATGTATTGATATCACCGATTGCATAAATTCCTTCGATGTTGGTCTGGTAATCCAATGCGTTATTGACAACGATTGCATTTTTTTCTATATTCAGTCCCCACTGAGCAATTTCTCCCAATTTTGGAGTCAAACCGAATAACGGAATGAAATAATCCGTCGCAATATCGACAGGCTCTTCTCCATCTTTTACTACAGTAATTGCCTCTACCCTTCCATCTCCTTTAATGGCTGTAACTTCTGCAGGGGTAATCAGTTTAATTTTACCCTGATTTTTCAGATCCTGTACCTTTTCAACAGAATCTAAAGCGCCTCTGAATTCGTTTCTTCTGTGAATGAGGGTTACTTCACTCGCTACGTTTGAAAGAAATACGCTCCAGTCTAAAGCAGAGTCTCCACCTCCTGCAATGACAACTTTTTTATTTCTGAAATGTTCAGGCTCTTTTACGAAATACTCCAAACCTTTTTCTTCATAATCAGCAATATTATCCATTGTCGGTTTTCTTGGTTCAAAAGTTCCCAGACCACCTGCAATTGCAATTGCTTTTGCCCTGTGTATGGTACCCTTGTTGGTTGTCACCTCAAACCACTCATCATCCACTTTTTTATACGACACCGCTGTTTCACCTAAAGTAAAACCAGGCTGGAACTGCTTGATCTGTTCCATTAAATTATCTACCAGTTCACCTGCATTCACAGACGGATAACCCGGAATATCAAAAATTGGTTTTTTAGGATACAACTCTGCCAACTGACCTCCAGGCTGTGGAAGTGCATCGATGATATGGCATTTCATTTTAAGCAAACCTGCCTCAAATACAGCAAAAAGCCCCGTTGGTCCAGCTCCGATAATCAATATGTCTGTCGTTATCATAATAATATAGATAATTTAATTGTATGTACCTGCAAATTTACTAATTTTAATGCGAAGCGTATTTAATCAGGCTTAAATAAAAAACTGAGATTTATCAAATCTCCCGGACAGACATTGTCTTTACTGGCAGTGTTTTTGTAAAATTGTACATTATGAAGAAATTATTTAATATTACGGCGATATTTGCTTTCTTTTTCGCCTATTCTCAAATCACAAATGTTGCAGACGGTGAATCCATCACCCTGAGAATTCATTATGGTTTTTTAAATGCCGGATCTGCTAATCTGACAGCCAGGAGAACAAATTACAAAGGTGTCCCGCATCTGTATGTGAAGGGAGCAGGGCAGACCACAGGTGCTGTAAAAGCTTTTTTTAAGGTGGAGGACCTCTATGAAAGTTATATCAATATGCAGACAGAACTTCCCAGTTTTTATGTAAGAAATGTAAAAGAAGGAAGTTACACACAGCATTTACAGACTGTATTCAACCATGATAACCATACCTTAGTGCTGACAGATAAAAAAAATACTGCCAATGGTTCAAAAACAATAAAATCTGTAAAAGGCGTTCAGGATATGCTTTCCTGTTTCTATTTTTTAAGGAGTAAAACGCCTGCAGAACTGCGGACAGGAACCATCATCAATATGAATGTATGGATTGATGATGAAATGTTTCCTTTTCAGCTGAAAGTAATAGGAACAGAGAATTTAAAAACAAAATTCGGCACTATTAATGCGTTGAAAATTATTCCGTCTGTAAAAAGCGGAAGGGTATTTAAGGAAAAAGAAGGGGTGACCATGTGGGTATCCAACGACGGAAATCATATTCCTTTACTGCTGAAAGCTGAATTGGCAGTAGGATCTCTGAAAGCCAGTATTGATGATTATAAGAATGTAAAATATCCCCTGAAATTTATAAAGTAAGCATTTAAAGCACTAATGACCTAAAAATTAAAAAGCCAAAGCAGGACTGCCTTGGCTTTTGTGTTTAATAACAACTCTAAAGTCGCTATTGGTAAAAAGAGTTTATTATTTGTGTTTTATACCTTTTGCGAAATATGTTTTTTTCTAAAGCATTTCATACAGAGTCTGATGACCCTGCACGATAATACTTTATTTCACCACTTATGTCTTAATTTGATATTTGAAAATTCATCATTTGTGTTTTTAGAACCAAACACCAAATTAAATTACCAGTTACGATATAACTATCGATTATGATATAGCAAAATTACTAACATAAAGTATCAAATCATCTATAAAACACTTAGATATACTTCGACACAAGTGTAGATATTTATCTACGCTTATGAGATTTGTAAAAAAAAGTAACTTAAATAAACAGAAGTGAATGAATTTAAATTATTAATTTCACATTATCTGTCTTTAATGATCTTAATGAGTTCTACAATATTTCCAATTTCTAATTTGTCAAACAGTCTCTTTTTGATCGTGCTGATCGTATTTTGCCTGACCTCAAGTTGATTGGCAATTTCAAGATTCCCTAAACCTTCCGCATACAATTCCGCAATCTGAAGTTCTCTTTCCGTGAGGCGTAACAATGGGTTAAGATCTTTAGGATTACGCAAAGAAATCAGTAATAAATCCTTTGTAACTGATGAAATATATTCACCATGCTCCAGCATTTGCTTTATTGCATTTTCTATCTCGTCCTCCTCACTCATCTTGCTGAGAAATCCGTTTGCGCCTGCGTTGATAAATTTGAGAGCCTGGGTATTCTCATCCATTCCTGTAAAAATCAGAATTTTGACTTCGGGTCTTATTTTTTTTATTTCGGATAAAACTGTTAAGCTGTTACCATCCGGAAAATGAGCATCCATAATCGCAATATCAACGTCATTTGTCTTAAGACAATCCATGGCATGTTGCAGACTCGACGCCTGTAGGATACTGCTCTGGGGAGATATTTCTTCAATCATAAAAATCAGCCCCTGCCGGATGAGACTGTGATCGTCTGCAAGCAAAAAAGTTACCGCCTTTGTATCTGATTGATTCATTACTGCTTTAGATTTAGATTGATTATGAAAGAAACTGTGGTTCCCTTTTTGAGTTCACTTTTTACAGAAATACTTCCTGAATACAGTTCTATAATTTCCTTACAAAGACTTAACCCCAGGCCTGCGCCGAGATTTTCTACCTTGTCTGACAATACTCCCTGATAATACGGTTCAAATATTTTTTCCAGATCAGATTCTGAAATTCCTGCACCGGTATCACTTATATCAGTATGGAGGGAAACTGTTTTTTCATCAATTTTCTGAGATGCAGTTGATACAGTAATCTGCCCGTTTTCCGTGAATTTATTTGCGTTACCAAGAATATTCATGAAAATCTGATTGATCTTTGTGTTATCAGAATAAACCGTAAGATCCGGATCAATATTTTCTTCAACGATAAATCTGTTATTTCTTGTTTCTATATAGGGCTCTATGGAAGTTACTATTGACTCTATTTCATTTCTCAAATTAAAAACAACGGGAACGAGTTTATTCTCCACATGCTGATTTTTAGTATATTCTAAAATCTGGTTGGCCTGCATCAGCAGAGTATCATTGGTAAAACTGATTGATTTCAGGTATTCTTTAATCTTTTCATCATTTGTTTTCTTATTGATTCTGTTGATGAAAATTCCTATTATCGTTAAAGGTGAACGCAGTTCGTGGCTCAGCATTCCTAGAATCCTGTTTTTAAAATTCAGGTTTTCATTGATCTGCCTGTTAGCCGTTTTGAGATTTTGTTCATAAATAAAAGCAATGCCTGTAAAATACATGATCAGAATTGACACCACAAACATTAAAATCATTAATCCCAGTACCAGATCTTTTCTGATTTTGTTGCTTTCAGAATTTTGATCGGCATATTCTCTTTCCAACTCTGCTTTTGAATCTTTCACAGCAAACTCATAAATACTCATGAGCTGATTACTGTATAGTAAAATATTGCCGAAAGTTGTATAAAACTTTCCGCTGTTATCTTTATTTTTAGTGATATTATACTGAATTTTTTGAATTTCTTTCGCATAATGTTTATTTATTGAATTGACAATACTGTCTACCTCTCCTTTTATGATGGGAATATTCAGCGGCTTACCACTTTTTACAGTCACAACAACGCTGTCTCTCCTGACATTTTCTTTTCCCAATATTGCATCACCCAACCGGCCCAGCAAACGTTTCTTTTTTACAGTGTCTGAATAAGTTTTTGTCTGCACCTCAAATTTGTCAAAATTATACTGCGATTCGAATTTCTTAAATTTAGGCAGCTCGCTTGCCCCTTTAAAACTTGAATTAATTGAAAACTGATAGGTAGAATCTACCATAAGTTTCAATTTTTTCGTTTCTACGCTATCTTTTTTGTGAGATGCAAAAATATTTTTAAGATCAGGATTTTGATATTTGAAATGGTTGATACTATCCAGGTTTTCAGTCAGCTTATTGACAGAATTGAAGTAAAGCTCTAAATATTTTTCATCTCCGCTTTCTACATATTTTTGAAAATAATCCTGGGCAGTATTCAGTTCTTTCCTTGAATCAAAAGTCAGATTTTCAAGCAGCTGGACTTCTTTTAACTGTTTTTCAATAAAATTCAGATTTTTACTGTTGACAAACTCATTATAAAAAAAACCGGCAATGATACATTGTATTAAAAGAATGCAAATGATAAGTGAATACTGCACAATTTTCCTCAGTCTGAAACTCAAAGATTTTTTAAACATTTTTTGCGTAATTATAGGATAAATTTAATAAAAAAAATCCTGTAAAAAATTAATTTACAGGATCGAATTTTATTGAAATTACAGAGTGCTTTACAGTGTCTTAAACTGTTCCAGCGTTCTTATATCGTTTTCGAAAAACATCCTGATGTCACTCATCTGGTAAAGAAGCATTGTAATTCGCTCAATGCCCATTCCGAAAGCGTAACCAGAATATTTTTCAGAATCTATATTTACGTTCTTAAGTACAGCAGGATCCACCATTCCACAGCCCATGATTTCAAGCCAGCCGGTTCCTTTTGTGATTCGGTAATCTGTTTCAGAATTTAATCCCCAATATACATCAATCTCTGCACTTGGTTCAGTAAAAGGAAAATAAGAAGGTCTCATTCTGATCTTGGATTTTCCGAATAACTCCGTCGTAAAAAACTGGATCGTCTGCTTTAAATCTGCAAAGCTTACCTTTTCATCTATATACAATCCTTCAATCTGATGGAAAATGCAGTGTGAACGCGAAGAAACGGCTTCATTTCTGAAGACTCTGCCTGGAGATAAGATTCTTATAGGCGGTTGATTTTCTTCCATATACCTTATCTGTACTGATGAAGTATGTGTTCTTAACAGAATATCAGGATTCTGCTCAATGAAAAAAGTGTCCTGCATATCTCTTGCCGGGTGATACTCCGGTAAATTTAATGCGGTGAAATTATGCCAGTCATCTTCAATTTCAGGTCCGTCCGCAACTGCGAAACCAATAGATTTGAAGATCTCAATAATTCTGTTCTTAACAAGATTGATGGGATGTCTGGAACCCAAATCCAGAGGAAAGGCAGGCCTTGTAAGGTCTTCTTTCTCAAGAACCACAGAAGATTCAGAAGACGCTTTAAAATCTTCAAGTTTGGCAGCTACCGCTTGTTTCAAAGAATTAATCTTCTGCCCAAAATCTTTTTTCTGGTCATTCGGAACCGTCTTTAATGATTCATAAAAATCATTCAGAACTCCCTTTTTACCGTTGTACCTGATTCTGAAATTCTCAATCTCATCTTTGGATGTTGCGCTGAAGCTGTTTACTTCGATCAGTAATTCTTCTATCTTTTCTGTCATTATATTAACCCTTTCAAAAATGTATCTGCAAAAATAAGGTTTTCCAATTAAAAAAGTTTTGAATTTATCATAAAAAAATCTGCCTTTTAAGGCAGATCCTGATATTTTTTCTTAAAATCACTTAGTCATTCGCCTTAGAAAAAGAAATACTAAGCAGTAGACTGAATGAAAAATCCTGTTATTTTTTTTCTAAAGCTTTCACATTAATCTGAAGGCTAACTTCATCTTTGATTACCCCATTTTGAGCAGGACTCTGGAATTTCACTCCGAATTCTTCCCTCATGATATCTTTAGGCTCCGTTGCAATACTTACAACCCCTGCATTAACAGAAACATTGGCTTTAAACTGAACTGGTTTTGAAATACCCTTTATTGTTAAATTACCATCCAACAGCGTATTATAATCGCCTTCAGAGGATGGAGTCACTTTTGTAATTTCGTACGAAGCGGTCGGGAATTTTTCTGTTTCAAAGAAATCACCGCTTTTCAGATGACCGTTCAGTTTACCTAAATTTTCCGCATCTTCTTTTAAGTCAACAGATGTAAGGGAATTCATATCTGCTACAAATTTTCCGCTTTCCAGCTTCCCGTCTTTTACGGTCACATCACCGCTTTCAAAAGTGATCGTTCCAAAATGACTTGTATTCTCAGATTTGAACACTTTATATCCTTTCCACTCAACTCTGCTGTTTAAAGTATCAAGCACATAACGGTCACCGTCTTTTGTCGTCGTCACTTCATTGCTATCACTCGTTAACGGTTTTTCTTTTTGACATGAAAACAATACAGCTGCAGTAAAAAGCACAGGAACTGCCAAAGAGAATAATCTTCTTTTCATTATAAATAAATTTTAACTCTCTGCTAAATTACTAAAAATATGCCAGTGTTTCCTAAAATCCGTATTTTTGTGTTATGCTATTAGAGATAACCGATTTACATTTTTCGCATACAAAAGAGCAGCTTCTGTTCGAAAACTTCAACCTTAATCTTGATGAAGGAAAAATAATTGCATTAGCAGGAGAAAGCGGTTGCGGAAAATCAACTTTATTAAGCCTGATCTATGGGCTTCTGAATTGGGAACAGGGAGAAATCGTATTCGAAGGCAAAAAACTTATGGGTCCGAAAGGAAACCTTGTTCCGGGAGAAGCTGACATGAAACTGGTTGCACAGAATTTTGACCTGATGCCTTATGCAACGGTAGCTGACAATGTCGGGAAATTCATTTCCAATATCAATTTAGCCCAAAAAAAAGCAACGGTCTACGAACTGTTGGAAGTGGTCGGACTGGTAGAATTTGCCCATGTACTTCCTAAAAATCTGAGCGGCGGACAGCAGCAAAGGGTTGCCATTGCAAGAGCACTTTCCGTTTTGCCTAAATTACTTCTGTTGGATGAACCTTTCAGCCACCTTGATTATGCAAGAAAAATCGAACTTCGTGAAAAGCTTTTCACATATGTGAAGGAAAAAAATATCTCATTGATTATTTCCACCCACGAATTACAGGATGTGATTCCATGGCTTGACCAGATCGTTATTCTGGAAAACGGAAGACTGATACAGAAAAACAGCCCCGAAGAAACCTATAAAAATCCTTACAACACCTATGTTGCCAAACTTTTTGGAGAAGTAAATATTTTCACTGAATCTGAAATGCAGAATTTTAGAATTTCAGGTTTTGCGTATTATCCCCATCAGATTGGAATTTCAGAACATGGATTTGAAGCAGAAGTAATAGAAAGCCGGTTTGCAGGAAATCATTACTGGAATAAAATAGTTTCAGAAAATAAGCTGCTCATCATATATACCCATGAAAAAATTGAGGGAACCTTAAAAATTTCTTTTGAAAACAATTTATCGGTTTGACTGAAGAATTCTTTTCATCCTTTTGAAAAAAATCAATTCATAAAAGAATATTTCAATGGTAGCTCGTCTTATTAACATTTAGTTATCAACCTCAATGTTAGTTTGTGGATAAATAAAAAATATTTATCTATCTGATTAACAGTATTTTTAATACATTTGAATCAGCAACAACATAAGGAAATTTTTGATTCAATATCCTTCCGACCACAGACTGAAATTAGCATTCTCCTGCAATGAAGTCTACGGAAGTTTACCCTGTTCAATCTTTTCCTTTTTTTTATTTGGTAATAGGCACTTAGCTTTCAGATGCCGGTTTTACATAATAGGCAATATGCTAAAAGCTAAATGCTTCACACCATACGTATTTAAGCTTTCTTCACAAATTCAGATTTAAGTGCCATCGATCCGAAACCGTCGATTTTGCAGTCGATATTATGATCGCTATCAGGTCTCAATCTGATATTTTTTACTTTAGTCCCTGCTTTTACAGGTTTTGGAGCACCTTTTACAGGTAAATCTTTCACTACAACAACAGAATCTCCGTCCTGCAGTTCATTTCCGTTAGCGTCTAAAATTTTTCCTGAATTATCATTTTCGGCAGCAGCTTCTTTAGGATTCCATTCGTAGAAACATTGCGAACAAACCATCAGATCATTCTGTTCATAAGTAAACTCCGAACTACATTTCGGGCAAATAACCACATCACTCATATTTAAATTTTTGCAAAGGTAATTTTTTTTGAATTACAAGTTTCATCGTGAAATTTGCACAAAATCAAAACTTTATTTTGTAACAGAATAATCTAAGTGAATGATAAGAATGATTCAAATATTTACAAAAATATAACTCATATCTATAAACTCCTAACTCTCAAGTTAAATTCGTATTTTTGCAAGTTCAAACAGCATACTGCAATAATGGAATTAATACACAGAAACCTGGCCATCGGAATTCACGATGCGTTACAGGAAACTTTTTTCGAGAAAAATAAATACGCCGATAAAGTAATTGAAAGACTTTTAAAGGCTCACAGAAAGTGGGGAAGCCAGGACAGAGCAGTTGTTTCTGAGATTTTCTATAACATTATCCGTTGGAAAAGACGCCTTGAATACTATATGGGTGAAAGTGTAAAACCTGATAATGTTTATAAATTAATTGTGGCTTACTGTCTTTACAGTAAAACCAACTATAAAAGATTTGAAGAGTTCGAAGGTATCAAAATCGCCGACATCACAACCAAACTCAAAAAAGGAACTGTTCCTACAAAATCAATAGAACATTCAATTCCTGAATGGCTGGCAGAAACTTTAGAAAAAGAACTGGGCCCTGTCTGGGAAAAAGAAATGAAAGCTCTGAACGAGCAGGCCCCGACCGTTCTGAGAGCCAATTCACTGAAAACTTCAGCGAAAGAATTGATTTCAGATCTTGCCGTTGAAAATGTGGTGGCTTACACCGTAAAAAACTATCCTGATGCAGTGCAGCTGGAAGAGAAGAAGAATGTTTTTCTTACAAGCGCATTCAAAGACGGACTGTTTGAGGTACAGGATGCAACATCACAAAAAATCGGATATTTTCTTGATGTAAAAGAGGGTCAGAGAGTCGTTGATGTTTGCGCAGGAGCAGGGGGAAAAACCCTCCATTTAGCAGCTTTAATGGGCAATAAAGGACAGATTATCGCTTTAGATATTTATGAATGGAAATTGGCTGAATTGAAGCGCCGTGCAAAAAGAGCCGGAGCCCACAATATTGAAACCCGGATGATTTCTGATAACAAAGTCATCAAACGTCTGCACGAGACCGCAGACAGACTGCTGATTGATGCACCATGTTCAGGTTTGGGAGTCCTTAAAAGAAACCCGGACAGCAAATGGAAAATCGATCAGGCATTTATTGACAGAATCAAAAAAGAACAGCAGCAAATTATCCAGGACTACTCAAAGATCCTTAAAAAGGGTGGAAAAATGGTGTACGCCACCTGCTCTATTCTTCCATCTGAAAACAATGAACAGGTTGCTGAATTTTTAAAAAACAATCCTGATTACCAATTAATCAAAGACGAAAAAATAATGCCAAGCCAAGGCTATGACGGATTCTACATGGCTTTGATCGAAAGACGGGCTTAGATTTTTTTTAAATACAAGATACAGACTACTCTATTTTTTGGAGTAGTTTTTTTTTGATATCGTAAACATAAAAATATTCAGATGTATCATAGAGTATAATTTTATCACCAATTTTTTCTTTGCCTAATCTAAACGGATACCAATTTTTTTTTCAATTAAAATTTTCAGAGTACCGTTTTCTTCACATCCATCAAAATAGGAAAATGTTTCAGCATCATAGAAAATCAAAAAAAAATATGAGTCCTGAGAATTGATGTAATAATCAAAGTCTCCAACTCTAAACTTTGATTTTATGATCTCTGCATAAATATTTTCAGGTTTAAATTTATCTAAATTCATCCCAAAAACAAACTCATTATTTTGCCAAAAAATCTTCATAACAGAATTATCAGACAAAAATATCTTTTCACGAATAAGCTCACTGACCAAATTTGATTTTGGTTTTGTAATTTCTAAAATAAACTCTTTAGAATTCTCTAAAACTTGAACAATATCAGTTTCATTTATCAAATAGTTTGTTTTTAACAGATGCCTGTTAAGCTTCTCTTGATTTTTAATACCGTACTCAACCAGTTTTAAGACATCCTCAATATTTACTTTGAGACTCTGTATTCTTATTGCAATTCCGCTCCCACCTTTCATTTCGTCATAACCTTCGCTAAGTTTTAACAGTTTATAATTAGTATCATTCTGTTCTACTATAAAGATGTCAGTCGTATTAGGATACATATCTGTTTTCCTTTCAAGCATGACAGTATCTTTAAAGCCTAGTTTATCTGCTATCTGCTTTGACAATTTTCCTAAAACTTCCATTTTCAGTTCCTCTGCAGACACCGTTTTTTCACCAAAATTAAATACTGAGATATAGAGTGTTTTTATATTTCCAAAATTTTTAATCTTTACTTTCGTTTTATGAGCATTATAATAATGCGCACAGAACAAAAACATCAATAAAGAAAAAAGAAGCTTCATTTTTTTAGTTTGTACTTCAAACGAAATTCTTAAATTAATATTTTAAAGATAAATTGAGGTAAAGACATTTGACCAGTATTAACTATAAATTATCTTTGTAAAAAACCATCAATACATTATGTTTAAGACCATTTTAGCAAGTTTTTTTATTTTCATATCTGCTCTGAGTTTTTCTCAGACCTATGAGATCCAGTACACCAGTTCTTACAATGGTAAAGTACAGCCCAACCAGAACCCTGTGATTGTCTGGGTAAATGAAAGTGAAAATTATATTCTGAATTCCAAAATCAAAGAACAGAAAAATGAATATCCATTCGAAATAAGCAAAATAGAAAAGCCTTCCAATACGATCGTATCTTACGGTTTTTTAAATCCTGCAGATATTGTTTCCACTTCAGATAAAGAATCGATCGCAAAGCAAGATTTTGAATTCACAGATAAAACAAAGAAAATTTTAGGATACAACTGCAAAAAAGCAGTAACAAAAATAAATTCCAATACCATAGAAATCTGGTACACCAATGATCTCAAACTGAAAGGCGGACCGTCAGGCCTGGGTCAGAATTTAGGTCTGGTCTTAGAAATCGAAAGAAACGGAAATTCAGCAACCACCGCAACTTCACTGAAAAAAATCAGAAAATCAGGAATTGAAGATATCATTAATAAACCGATCTCAACAACAGACCTTTTAAGCTATAAAGATTTACTCTGGAAAAGCAGATTCACAACATTGAAGGTTTTTGAAAATGAAATTATCAATTTTTCTGATCAGTCAAAATCAGATGAAAACATTAAAAGATTCGCCAATGGAACCATCATTTTGAAAAAAATTAAATTCCCGAAAATCACACAGGGCGAGAATGTTTTTGTAGAATTAAAACAACAGTCCACCGGTGATGCCTACGACAGGACGGGAACTGTATTTTTCATTCCTGAAAATACCTCACAAACATTTTTCGACGGATTGGAAAAAGGCGTAAAAACACTTCCGGTTTATGAGAATGGAAACGGTAAACAGTATTTCGGAGTCACTGCAACTGAAAACTATCAGCCAGCGGTTGAACTGATGAGATTTTTCACAGCATTTGGCATCAACAAGTTTAATAATCTGGAACTGAAAGACAAAACCTGGCAGACGGTTAGTCCGTTTCGTCAGGATATTACCGAGCTGAAACCTTCTCTTTCTGAAAAAGAAATATGGATTGGAACCTTTATCGGAAATTATGATAAAAGCGGTCACAAGGTAAGCCTGGAGATAACTATTCATAAAAGTGATCAGACCGTTCACAAAAACAGCAAGGTCATTCCACTATTCAATACAACAAATATTATGGAAATGGCAGGACAGGATTATGCAACGATGTTTAATAATGAAAAAGGAATTTTTGTTGAAATGAATTTAGAAAAAGATCTGAAAAATGCTCAGTTAAGATATATTACCACCGGTCACGGCGGATGGGAAAACGGTGATGAATTTATCCCAAAAGAAAATTCCGTTTACCTGGATGGAAAAATGACATTCTCCTTTACACCCTGGAGAACTGACTGTGGATCGTACAGGCTGTATAATCCTGCATCAGGAAACTTTCCTGACGGACTTTCCTCCTCAGATCTCAGCAGATCAAACTGGTGCCCCGGAACGGTTACTAACCCAAACTACATTCAGCTGGGTAATCTGAAGGCCGGAAAGCATACGATTCAGATAAAAATTCCTCAGGGAGAACCCGAAGGAACGAGTTTCAGTGCATGGAATATTTCAGGAGTTTTACTGGGTTCCGATTAAAACAAAACCTCCTTGCAATATTATTACAAGGAGGTAAAAACACAAATGATGAAAAAAAATTATTTCGAGCAACAAAGGAATGAAAAATATTTGAATTATTAATTATCATACATCAAGATTTTATATTTTTTTTTGATTCTGAAAAAATCATTTTTTCTCACTGAAAAAAATTAAGCACAGATGCATAATTGCCCACAGAATAATTAAAATTTAAACTTTAAAGTATTATTTAATTAAAAAATTAAACTTTATATCATTTATTGTTTTAAAATTTATTTGTTATTCTTAATTTTGCTTCTAAATAAAAATAACATGTGTGGAATTATATGCCTGTTTGACGCTAAACAGCCAACTGAAATATTAAGGCCTCAGGTCTTGGAAATGTCTAAAAAGATCAGACACAGAGGACCTGACTGGAGTGGTGTTTTTCAAAATGAAAATGTTTTATTTTCTCATGAAAGACTCGCTATTGTAGATCCGACCTCGGGAAAACAGCCTCTGTTTTCGAAAAATGGAAAAATCGTCTTAGCTGTCAATGGAGAGATCTACAATCACCGTGAACTTAAAGAAGAATTTCAGGATTATGAGTTTCAGACAAAATCTGACTGTGAAGTCATTTTGGCGCTCTATGAAAAATATGGAAAAGACTTTATTGAAAAACTAAACGGAATATTTGCATTCGCTTTATATGATATTGAAAAAAACATTTATCTGATTGCCCGTGACCATATGGGCATCTGTCCGCTTTATCAGGGTTGGGACAAAAATGGAAATTATTATATCGCCTCTGAACTGAAAGCTTTGGAAGGTGTCTGTAAAAAAATTGAAACCTTTCTTCCCGGACATTATGTGTACAGTCCCGAAGGCAGTGAAGCTCAACAATGGTACCAAAGGGACTGGGAAAATTTTGAGGCAGTGGAAAATAACATCACCGATATTCAGGCAATCAGAAAAGGACTGGAAGATGCAGTTCACCGACAGCTGATGAGTGATGTTCCTTATGGGGTTCTGCTTTCCGGAGGTCTGGACTCATCTATTATTTCTGCAGTTACAGCAAAATATGCAAGACAGAGAGTGGAAAGCGGTGATACCCAGGAAGCATGGTATCCAAGACTGCACAGTTTTGCTGTCGGCCTGATCGGATCTCCTGACCTGGCAGCTGCGAAAAAAGCGGCAGAGCATATAGGATCAGTTCATCATGAGGTTAATTTTACCGTACAGGAAGGTCTGGATGCGATTCGTGATGTAATTTATCATTTAGAGACGTATGATGTTACGACCATCCGTGCATCCACGCCAATGTACCTTTTGGCAAGAGTTATAAAATCAATGGGAATCAAAATGGTTCTTTCCGGCGAAGGTGCTGACGAATTGTTCGGAGGATACCTGTACTTTCATAAAGCGCCTAATGCTAAAGAATTTCATGATGAAACCGTAAGAAAACTTGGAAAACTTCATCTTTACGATTGCCTGAGAGCCAACAAAGCTTTGATGAGCTGGGGAATTGAGGGCAGGGTTCCGTTTTTAGATAAAGAATTTATGGATATTGCGATGAACGTAAATCCCGAGGATAAGATGATCAGTAAAGCAGAAGGGAAAATCGAAAAATGGGTATTGAGAAAAGCTTTTGAAGATCTTTTACCTGAATCTATTGCATGGAGACAGAAAGAACAGTTTTCTGACGGCGTCGGATATTCATGGATTGACACTCTGAAAGAAATTGCTGAAAAATACGTAACTGATGAGATGATGGAGAATGCGAAATTCAGATTTCCCCTGAACACGCCGCAAAACAAAGAAGAATATCGTTACCGGACCATTTTTGAAGAGCACTTCCCGAGTGAGACTGCAGCAGGAACGGTACCTTCTGTACCTTCGGTGGCCTGCTCAACTCCGATCGCACTGGAATGGGATGAAGCCTTTAAAAAGATGAATGACCCGAGCGGAAGAGCGGTCAAAGTACACGAAACCTCTTATTAAAAACTCATAAATTTATTAATCCTGTATTCTTACAGGATTTTTTATTGAATAAAATCAATAATATTCGGATAATTTAACTAAGTATTAAACTTATTATCTAATAAATAATTATATTTGAAAAATTAAAAAAATCATTGCTGTAAAATGAAAAGAAACATTACTATTTTATTTGCTATACTATCTGTAAGCTTCGCTTTTGGACAAGGTAAATATGGAAAATATCTCAATTCAAAAAAACTTGCTCTTACTTATAAAAGTGTAAAACCTGTTGATAAAGACGACTATTATCAGCAATATTACTGGTTGGTAAAAGCGGAACAGTTAAAAACATTTCCTCACCTGGCGGATGTAAAACCTGTGGTTCTTTACAATTTTGTAAAAAAAGTCAACCCTCAAAACCCTACAAAAAAACTGGATGACAGAGGAAAGGAACTTAGAAAAACAGCAGAATTATCCTTAGACCAATATTTCAAGAACAAAAATTTCCAGAATAACCAGGTATTGTTATACAACCTTGAAACGTACGTAGATCCTTCTCAGGGTGAATATTTTACGAAAGTTGATGCAGAAAAGATCAAGGAACTGGCTCCAAAAGAATTCTTCGGTTTCGCATCGCTGAATAAAAAAACAATGGAAGAAACCATCTATTATCTTTGGGTAAACAAGAAAAAAGACGAGTTTAAGATTGTGGATATTGTTCCGAATGAAAAAGACAAAAAGTTTTATGCTTCACTGAAACAGTATTTACCGAAATATAAATTCAACAGAAAGTATATGCCTACAGTTAAAAAAGGAACCAAGGCTGACAAAACAGATAAAGATTTCTTTTACATCATGCCATTCGAGCAGAATTTGGATAACATCGAATACAAAACGGATGATTTTGAAACATTCACACTGAGCCAAATCAAAAGAGAAGGCGAAGGCTGGATCGGAGTAGAAAAACCCAGAAAATAAATAAGAAAGTCCTGTGAAATCTCGCAGGACTTTTTTAATTTTATACAATGCCTACAATATTATCCCCACGCCAAACCGTAAAAAAAGTTCTTCCTCTCATTTTGGCAACTGCTATTTTTATGCAGATGCTTGATTCTACAATTCTCAACACTTCCCTGCCGTCTATTGCAAGAGATCTCAACGAGTCTCCTCTGAATATGCAGAATGCAATTATCAGTTATGTGCTGACCTTAGCGGTATTCATGCCCGCAAGCGGTTTTCTGGCCGACCGGTTCGGAACACGAAAAGTTTTCATCTTTTCTCTGGTGCTTTTCAGTTTAGGTTCTGTATTCTGTGCAATGTCCCAAAATTTAACACATCTGGTTATATCAAGGGTTATCCAGGGAGTGGGCGGCAGCCTGATGACTCCTGTGGGAAAATTGGCTTTAATTAAAACATTTAACAGGAATGAATTGCTTAAAGCGATGAATTTTGCGATAGTCCCCGCTTTGATCGGTCCGGTTTTGGGTCCGCTTGTAGGAGGTTATATGGTAGATTACCTTTCCTGGCACTGGATTTTCCTTATCAATATCCCTATCGGAATTTTAGGAATTGTTTTAGGCTTAAAATATATGCCCAATTATAATTCACGTGAAACCGATTTTGACCTGAAAGGCTTCATGATTTTTGCTGCCGCTTCCCTCCTGCTTTCAATTTCACTTGAATTATTCGGAGATATGCAGAATATAACTCCTGTTTTACTGGTTTTCATATTGGGATTCCTGTTCTTATACTATTATTACAGACATGCAAAAAGAGGCAACAACCCGATTTTCCCTCTCAATTTATTTCAGGTCCGTACCTTTCGGGTAGGAATTGTGGGAAACCTTGCTACAAGATTAGGGATCAGCTCAGTTCCGCTGTTGCTTCCTTTAATGATTCAGATTGCCTACAATGAATCTGCAGTTATATCAGGATGGATCATTGCTCCTATGGCACTCACTGCAATGTTCGGAAAATCTTCCGTTATCAGGATATTGAATAAATACGGCTACAGAAGAACTTTGATGGTCAATACATTCGTCATCGGGATTTTAATCTGCTGTCTTGCCATTCCTGATATTCATACCTCTATATTCTGGTTTGTGCCTGTCATTGCCGTCTTAGGATTTTTTAATTCTATACAGTTTACTTCGATGAACACCATCTCTATTGCCGATTTACGGAACTTCCAGACCAGCAGCGGAAATTCTCTGATTTCTGTTAACCAACAGTTAGCAATAGGATTCGGGATCGCATTTGGTCTCATTGTTTTAAAAATTTACGAAAACAATCCGGATCTCATTCAGCATGAAACCCACAATGCATTCCGCTATACCTTACTTACTGTAGGTATTTTAACTATTTTATCAAGTCTGGTATTCAGAAGGCTTCACACGTTTGATGGAAGAAATATGAAATCCGAAGAATAAAATTATACATTTTAGACTCAACAATACAAAAAATTCAAACTTACCACACATCAATGTATTTCTCTTTTCACAGTCCTAATTTTGTTTATCATTAAAACAACCTGTTATGACAACTAAAAAAGCAGAAATCATTGTTCCACCAAAGCCAGCCCATTTTGTGGGTGATGGATTTAGGGTGCATAATTTTATTCCTGGCATCGCGGGGCTGGATATGAAAAGAATGGATCCTTTTATTATGCTTGATTATAATTCCAGATTTCATTTTAACGCATCTGAAAATCTACGAGGGGTCGGTGTACATCCGCACAGAGGTTTCGAGACCGTGACCATTGCCTATCAGGGAAAAGTGGAACATCATGACAGCGCAGGCGGCGGCGGAATCATTGGTGAGGGTGATGTACAGTGGATGACTGCAGCAAGAGGTATTCTGCATAAAGAATATCATGAGAAAGAATGGTCAAAAAAGGGAGGGATTTTTCAGATGGTTCAGCTTTGGGTCAATCTTCCTGCAAAGGATAAAATGAGTAAACCAAAATATCAGGCCATCTCTAAAACTGAAATGCAGAAAGCAGATTTAGGTGAAAACGGTTTCATCGAAGTCATTGCCGGAACTTATAAAGGAAGTAAAGGTCCTGCATGTACTTTCTCTCCGATACACATGATGACTGCCAAATTAAAACCGGGTGGAAAGGTAAAATTCAGTTTTCCTTCACAGTTCAATACAGCCGCTTTGGTTATTGAAGGACACATCATAGTTAATGGTGAAGAAAAAGCGCCTGCTGACCACTTTGTTTTATTTAAAAATGAAGGGGAAAATTTCACACTGGAAGCCACTGATGATTCAACAGTATTGATCATCAGTGGTGAACCTATTAACGAACCTATCTTTTCCCACGGTCCTTTTGTAATGAATTCCAGAGAAGAGATCATGCAGGCTTTTGAAGATTTCAATACCGGGAAATTCGGATATCTTGAGGATTGATTTCACTATACATTATTAATAGAAAAATAAATAGTACACCTTAACAATTAAAAAACAGACCTGTTATGAAACCAGAATTCGAAAATATTCCTTTGTTGAAAAATGAAGAAAAAAAGAGATTTGAAATAGAATACAACCTTCATGTTGCATTTATTGATTATAAGGAAACCAGTCACCAGATCGCACTTACACACACCGAGGCAGAGCCTGAACTTAAGGGAACCGGTGCAGCTGCAGCCGTCGTTGAAAAAACTTTACATTTCATTGAAGAGAGCGGAAAAAAAATTCTTCCTTTCTGTCCTTACGTCTTTGCATTTATTAAAAAAAATACGGAGTGGAAACGCATTGTAGATGAGACATTTGAGGGATACGCTAAACTTTAATTTTTAGTAAAGTATATGATAAAGAACGAATTTTAATTAAATTAGCCTGAAACAAAAACCAAATCACTGCATCATGTCAAATATCGGACTCATTATAGAAGAGAAATCAGCGGATATAGGAAATTTTCTTGTAGGAAGACTATTGCCTTTCCGGGAAAAAAGGGCGGTAGGACCCTTCGTATTTATTGATCATATGGGACCTGCCGAACTGAAGGACTATCAGAACCTTGATGTACCTCCTCATCCTCACATCGGACTGTCAACTCTGACCTACCTGCTGGAAGGATCAATTTTCCACAGAGACAGCATCGGCAGTTCAGTGGAAATCAAACCCGGAGCTGTAAACTGGATGACTGCCGGAAAAGGGGTGGTACATTCTGAAAGAACACCGGAATACCTTCGTACAACTGACAAAAAACTTCATGGATTCCAGATCTGGGTAGGACTTCCTAAACATCTTGAACAAAGTGAGCCAACCTTTCATCACATTGAAGAAAATGAACTTCCAGCCTGGGAAGAGAATGGAATTCATTACAAATTAATTGCCGGGGAAGCATTCGGAAAAAAATCTGCAGTCCCGGTTCACAGTAAACTTTTTTTTATTGAAATCAAGACAAAAACTGCACAGAAGATAAGCATTGGCAAGGATCTTTACGGGGAAGCGGCGATGTATGTCCTGGACGGAACAGTGAATATTGAAGAAAATACATATGGATCAAAACAGTTGCTGATCGCCAAAAATACCCAACTCTGTGAGTTTGAGATGAGCGAAAATGCTACTGTTTATCTTTTTGGCGGCGAACCTTTCGAAGAAGAACGTTTTATTTTCTGGAATTTTGTCAGTTCAGATAAAGAATTGATTGACAAAGCAAAGGTAAACTGGAATGATCAAAATCATGAAGCTTTTCCTTTAGTTCCGGGAGATGATGAAGATTATGTCCCACTTCCGAAATCGATTTTAAACAGAAAATAATCGTTCTGAATCAACAACTAACCCCCATGAAAAACTTCCTTGTTTTTATTTTTACAGCAATTTCTCTTTTAGGTAACGCACAGGCCGTAACAGAGCCGACAAACAATCCTGCAGAGTGGTCAAAAGAGTATGCACCGTTCAGAATTGCGGGAAATTTATATTATGTCGGGACTTACGATCTTGCATCCTACTTAATTGTTACCCCTGAAGGAAACATACTGATTAATACAGGTTTGGCCAACTCTCTTCCGCTTATTAAGAAAAACATCCGTCAGCTGGGTTTTAAATATAAAGATATAAAAATATTGACGCTGACACAGGCTCATTATGATCATATGGGAGCCATGGCAGACATTAAAAAAGAGACCGGAGCCCGACTCTACGTAGATGAAAAGGATGCTGATGAATTGAAAAGCGGAGGTAAAACAGATTACGAAATGGGAAAATACGGAGTCACCTTCAAACCCGTACAACCCGATTTTGTACTGAAAAATAATGATCAGATAAAGCTCGGAAAAACCGTTTTAACGCTGCTCCACCATCCGGGTCATACCAGAGGATCATGCAGCTTTATATTTGAAACCAAAGAGGGAAATAAAAAGTATACCGTTTTGATTTCCAATTTACCTTCAATTATTATCGATGGTAAATTCTCTGAAGTCCTGACCTATAAAAACATTCAGAAAGATTACGCAGAGACTTTCGAAGCAATGAAAAAACTGGACTTTGATCTATGGGTGTCTTCTCATGCAAGCCAGTTTGATCTTCACAAAAAAAGAAAAGCAGGGGATCCTTACAATCCGAAAATTTTTATGGATAAAGAAAACTTCTTTAAAAAACTAACCGATCTGGAAAAAGACTATCTGGAAAAAGTAAAGGAGGATTCGATCCGATAAATAACCCTAAAAAATTAGATCATGAAAATATTAGCATTTGCTGGAAGCAATTCTTCCACCTCTATCAACAGAGAACTCGTAAAATTTGTCCTTAAAAATTTTAAAGAAGATGAGGTAAATTTAATCGACCTTAACGATTTCTCTATGCCTGTTTATTCCGTAGATCTTGAGAAGAAAGGATTTCCGGATGAAGCACATCATTTTTTGAAGCAGATCGAAGAATGCGACGTTATTATCTGTTCACTTGCAGAACATAACCGTTCCTACAGTGCGGCATTTAAAAACATTTTTGATTGGGCTTCCAGAATCAATGTAAAGGTATTCCAGAATAAACCTATGTTCTTAATGTCAACCTCTCCCGGAGGATACGGTGGAGGAAATGTTATGAATACGGCCAAAAATTTCTTTCCTCAATTTGCAGCAGAGGTCAGAGAGACTTTTTCACTGCCAAAATTTCATGAAAACTTTGACCTCGAAAGCGGTGTTATCAATCCGGAGATGCTGAAAGACTTAAATGAAAAAATTGAGAATTTTAAGAACCAGAGTCATCATTAAAAAATTTTACACAGAGAGATTAAAACCTTTAAACTGTAAGAGCTTACTATAAAAGATTTCCTGTCTGTAGAATGATATGAGCTTCAGATAAAAAACTTTTTCTTGAAAAGAACACATAAGTTTTGCAAATCTTAGATTCCAGCTCAATTATCAATTATCAATTATCAATTATCAATTATCAATTATCAATCATACAAAAACATGGCTGTAACCGTAAAAGCAAGTTTAGGCAGAACGAAGTATTATACAGAAGTTGTCGCGGGTGAAAACCATCTTGTTACAGACGAACCTGTCGATAAAGGCGGACAAAATAAAGGCTTTAATCCATTTGAAATTTTAGCGACTTCCCTCGCAAGCTGCACTGCGGCGACTTTAAGAATGTATATTGACAGAAAGGGATGGAACGTTGACAAAATTGACGTGGAAGTAGAACTGGAAAATTTCCCGCTGACAAAGCTGGCCGTTTTTAAAAGAAGTATTAATTTTGAAGGAAATGATTTAGATACAGACCAGCTTAAACGGCTTCAGGCTATTGCTGATGCCTGTCCGGTTCATAAAATTTTAACCAACGAAATAGAAATTCAAACCAAATTTTCATAATATGATAGAAGTAAAACAGAACAATGACGAAAAACACGGAAGCTTTGAAGCTTCAATTGAAGGAAAAAAAGCAGGACTAATGACCTATACCTGGGCCGGAGAAGACCGTTTTATCATCGATCATACGGAGGTTGAACAGGAATATAACGGCAAAGGGGTTGGAAAAGAAATGCTGATCAAGGCAGTGGAATTTGCAAGGGAAAACAGCAAAAAGATCATTCCGCTCTGTCCTTTTGCCAAAGCAACTTTCCAAAAGAATAAAGATTTGCAGGATGTATTGTAACATCACAATCGCATTAAAATCTTAAAAACCTTTCAGAAAATCTCTCTGAAAGGTTTTTCTTTTTTTAACAGAAACAAAAAAAACTATATTTGCTGAAATTTAAAATGTAAACATGAATTCCGGAACCATCCTTTTGCTGTTTGTTTTTATCTATTTCGCAGGTCTCCTTGTGATCTCGTACTTTACAAGCCGAAATTCAGATAACCAGTCGTTTTTCATCGGCAACAAAAAAAGCAAGTGGTGGCTTGTTGCATTCGGGATGATCGGCACCAGCCTGAGCGGAGTCACTTTTATTTCCGTTCCCGGTACAGTCGGTAAAATGACCGGTACGGAATATATTTTCGGAGGTTTTGAATATTACATGATGGTTATCGGTTTTTTTATCGGTTACTTTATTGTGGCTGCAGTACTGCTTCCCCTCTACTACAAAATGAATCTGACCTCTATCTATACGTATTTAGGAAAACGTTTCAATGTGGAAGCCCATAAAATTGGTTCGGTATTTTTCATTGTATCAAGAGCAATCGGAGCAACAGCAAGACTCTATCTCGTTGTGAATGTCCTGCAGATATTTTTGCTGGAAGGTCTGGGTGTTCCTTTTTGGGTGACCGCACTGGTTCTTCTGTCCATGGTTCTTTTATATACATTTGAAGGCGGTGTGAAAACAATCGTTATTACCGATACCTTACAGACTTCTTTTATGATCATCAGCCTGATTGCCTGTATCGTCTACATCTTATCAAATCTTAATCTCTCTTTTGGTGAAGCATACACTATTCTGGGAGAGAAAAACTATACACACTTTATCAATTTTGACCCGAATTCCAAAACCTTTTTCCTGAAAACCATTCTGGGAGGAATCTTCATTACGATTGCAATGACAGGACTGGACCAGGAAATGATGCAGAAGAACATCTCTGTTGACAACCTGAAGAATTCGAAGAAAAATATGCTGACGTTTGCCGGCACACTTCTTTTTGTAAATCTTGCATTCTTATTTTTAGGGGGACTGCTTTATCTTTTTGCTTTACAGAACGGGGCAGGATATTCCGAGGTAATCAGTATGGTAGACGGAAAGGAAGTCGTTTCAAACGTTTTCGGATTTAAAGATGCAGCGGGCAATGTCAAAAACATCATGGGTGACGACCTTTTCCCGGCACTCTCTCTCAACGGATACTTTCCGATGGCTATTTCCGTTATTTTCATCATCGGACTGATCTCTGCATTGTTTCCATCCGCAGACGGGGCACTGACAGCAGTTACCAGCTCATACTGTGTCGATTTGTTAAATTTAAATGAAGATAAGACAAGAACTGAAAAGCAGAAGAAACATCTACGGATGAAGATACACCTTACCTTTACGATTGTCTTCTTTATTCTGATCATGGTTTTCAAAGCAATGAATGACAAATCCATTGTTTATCTGATTATGGAAATTGCAGGCTACACTTACGGACCACTACTGGGACTTTTCGCCTTCGGCATCTTTACTAAGTTTAAAATTTCAAGAAAATATTCCATTCTTGCCGTAACACTTCTGGCTCCTGTTCTTACCTATATCATCAACCATTTTGTAACCACATACACTGATTACAGAATTGGCGTGGAACTGATTATTCTTAATGGACTCCTTACATTTATCGGTTTGTGGCTTGTTAAAAATAAAAATTACCTGAAGTTGGTTTAGATTCATGACAAACTGTTGAAACCAAATGGCTGTTAAGTTTGGACTTAGTCCATATGCTGTTTACAAGTCTAAATGTGGCTGAAGACTGATTCTTCTATTGAAGACAACTCAATTTTTTCAAATATATTTAACTTTATAAAGTAAATAATAACGAAATCCGGATATTCAGTCCGGATTTTTCCATTTCCGTAAGCCGGTAAAAAATTGTAAATTCGCATCTATCAATTCTAATAATAAATCCTACTATATGAGTAAAAGTATTGAAGAGCTGAAATCTCTTACTACGCAAATCAGAAGAGACATTTTAAGAATGGTTCATGCTGTAAATTCAGGACATCCTGGTGGAAGTTTAGGCTGTACAGAGTATTTTACTGCACTTTACGGTAAAATTTTGAATTACGGACTGCCTTTTACCATGGAAGGTAAAAATGAAGATCATTTCTATCTTTCCAACGGGCATATTTCACCAGTCTTTTATTCTACTCTGGCAAGATTCGATTTCTTTCCTGCAGCTGAGCTGAAAACTTTCAGAAAATTAGATTCAAGATTGCAGGGACATCCTACAACTCATGAAGGATTACCGGGAATCAGAGTGGCTTCAGGATCTTTGGGTCAGGGGCTCTCCGTTGCACTTGGTGTTGCTCAGGGTAAAAAATTAGATGGTGACAATTCTCTGGTATACACGCTTCACGGTGATGGAGAATTACAGGAAGGCCAGGTGTGGGAAGCGTTGATGTATGCTGCAGCGAAAAAGGTAGACAATATTATCTCAACCATTGATTATAACGGACAGCAAATCGATGGAAGTACTGAAAATGTACTGTCATTGGGAAATCTTCATGCAAAATTAGAAGCTTTCGGATGGATTGTTCTCGAAGAAAAAAACGGTAACGATCTTGAAGCAGTGATTGCTATTCTTGAAAGAGCAAAATCCGAGACAGGAAACGGAAAACCTGTAGCGATCATCCTTCATACGCAGATGGGAAATGGTGTAGATTATATGATGGGAACTCATGCATGGCACGGAAAAGCTCCTAATGATGAGCAGTTGGATACAGCCTTTAAACAGTTATACTTAGAAGCACCGACAGATTATTAATTATAAGTAATGAGTAATTGGTGATAAGTAATATTGGATCATGACGATTTTTCAGTTTAAAATCTTTTAAGAATCAGATCAATCTGAATTTAGTATCCATAAAAAAATATCTTACTCTTAAAAATTAATTCATCTGATTGGTTTACAGTATTTTATTCATCAAACATCATTAATCAATTATAAACTTAGAAATTCACATGAAATATACTTATACAGAAAAAAAAGATACCCGTTCAGGATTCGGGGCAGGATTGGCTGAACTGGCTGATAAAAATCCTAATGTAGTCGCCCTTTGTGCGGACCTTATCGGTTCGTTGAAAATGGAAAAATTCATCGAAAAAGCGCCGGAACGATTCTACCAGGTCGGTATCGCTGAAGCTAATATGATGGGATTGGCTGCAGGTTTGAGTATCACAGGAAAAATTCCTTTTACGGGAACATTTGCCAACTTCTCTACTTCAAGAGTATATGACCAGATCCGTCAGTCTATTGCTTATTCAAATAAAAATGTTAAAATCTGTGCTTCCCATGCGGGTCTTACTTTAGGAGAAGACGGTGCTACACACCAGGTACTGGAAGATATCGGAATGATGAAGATGCTTCCCGGTATGACAGTCATTAATACCTGCGACTATAACCAGACCAAAGCTGCAACTTTAGCCATTGCAGATTTTGAAGGTCCGGTATACTTAAGATTCGGAAGACCTGTGGTTCCCGTTTTTATTCCTGAAGATATGCCATTCGAGATCGGAAAAGGGATTCTGCTGCAGGAAGGTACTGATGTAACCATTGTTGCCACCGGTCACCTGGTATGGGAATCTCTGGTTGCCGCTGATGAGCTTGAAAAAGAAGGAATTTCATGTGAGGTGATCAATATTCACACGATTAAGCCGCTGGACGAAGAGATCATCTTAAAATCAGTTGAGAAAACAGGAAAGATCGTTACTGCTGAAGAGCACAATTACTTAGGAGGTTTAGGAGAGTCAGTAGCAGGAATGCTGGCAAGAAAAAGACCTACGAAGCAGGAATTTGTAGCCGTAAATGATACGTTTGGGGAATCAGCAACGCCGGCCGAACTGATGAAAAAATATAAAATTGATTCTGATGCCGTAAAAGAAGCAGTCAAAAGAATTTTAGATAAATAATTTTTTTTTTAAATATTTGTGAAAAGCATCCAATTCCGGATGCTTTTTTTTGATATTATATTCATAAAATAAATTCTGTGTTTTTTAATAAATATAATAGATAACTGTTCATTTAATCACTAACTGTGCGCTTTTTGCGATTCTGTTTTTATTTTTATTTTTGAAATAAAACGCAAAATATGAAAAAAGCGACCTCTGAAGATCGGGAGAAGACCGTTGATATTTTATATAAGACTTTTATTAATGTTCTTATTCCCAATTCAATCAATTTTGTTGTCAGCAATTCCGGCAACAGGCACAAACGCTTGAAAGCATTAATGGAATTTCAGTTTGACTTATCTGTTTTAAATGGAAAGGTCTTCTTAAGTGATGATGAAAAAGGCTGCATACTCTATCTGGAAAGGATAGAATTCAGTTTAAAAAAATTATTACTGGAAATCAAGCTGCTTTTTAAATGTATTGGACTAAGAAACGTATTAAATGTAATCAGAAGAGAAAAGCTTTTGAAAAATTTCCATCCCGAAGGTCAATTTGTTCATCTCTGGATTATGGCTGTACTACCCGGTGAGCAGGGCAAAGGAATAGGTACAGAACTTTTACAGGAATCTCTGAAGATTTACAATTCTCAACTGATTTACGTAGAAACCACCACTCCTGAAAATCGTGAATTTTATATTCAAAACAATTTTGAAATTTTTCATGAAACTTTTGAGCTTAATTATCCTCTTTATTTTTTGAAATATGTTTAATACAGAAATTACTTTCAGTACAGCTATTTATATTTTGATATTTTTGTTGTTGATTCTTATCGTTTTACTAAAACTGGCAATCGCTGAAAATAAAAATGACAGAAACTATCATCTGAAATTTTTAGGTTTATTTTCATCAGGGCTGATTTATAATACCGTTGAAGGTCTATTACCGGACAAAAGAATTGAGATCAATATAATTTCACAGAATATTTTTGCCTGGGTTATTGGGTTAGGTGTTGCATTCCTTTACTTTATTTTTATAAAAAATGAATATGATTTCTCTTTTATAAAAAAACTGCATTCTACTCAAATTGCACTATTTGTTTTATTGGCTTTACTCTTTCTTTTTATTCTGCCTTACACCATAACTGACTCGTTAGAGGATTCGAGAATGTATTTTTTAAGTCTTTGTCTGATACTATTACTGTTTGTAATAACAATAGATATCCATCAACAGATAAGAAAAATAAAAATGCAGAACAGCTTCATTTTAAGAATTCATGAACTTAGTGGAATCTTTGGCTTATTAGGATTGTTATCACTGCCTGTTACGATTTTAGTATTTGGGGATAATCAGTTTATTGAGCATACTTTTTTCAGTTTTGGATTTTTTGCTGTAGCCATTGATTATTTTTTATATGAATTGCGTAAAAAAGACATGAGAAATAATATATGTTTCGATCAGCTTACAACAAGAGAAACTGAAATTTTAAGCATGCTTCTTGAAAATCCTGATTTGAAATATTCTGAGATCAGCCAAAAATTAAATATTTCTGAAAAAACATTATCTGCACATTTATCCAAAATTTACAAGAAAATAGGTATCAAGAATAAAAAAGAAATCCTGGAAATAAGTAAAACCTACAAAAACATTCTGTTTTCTGATAAAGACTCTAACAAATAATAAAATCAAAAAAATTCATTAATAATCAACAACTTAAAAACCCTTACCTCTACCCTTATCAAATTTAAGGGTTCATTTAAGGGTAAAATTTTATTTTTAACGCCGTCATCCTTCCTATGTTTGCGATACAAAAACACAATTAATTATATTTTATGTTTTGACAGGTGCACCATTCAGAATGTAAAATTACACGGCTGATCAGCAACGCCAATGCCATGGCTTGTATGACAATTTATTTTATAATTTAAAATTTGAACAAATGAAAAAATTAAATGTTTCGCAAATGGAAAATTTGCAGGGAGGCGGAAATAATCAGGCAGTACTTTGCGGTATTGGAATAGGAATGATGCTTACTCCTATGTTTTATTTGGGAGCTGCAGTTGCAGCTGCCGGATGCTTGATAGGCGACAGTTCTAAATAACAATAACTTTAAAACAAAATTTTATGAAAAAAATTAATCAAAATCAGATGGAAAAAATAATTGCTGGTGGCGATGGTCAAGATCTTGCTGGTGGAATTCTATGTGGATTAGCACTAGGGGCAGCCATTCCTACCGGTGGAACTTCTTTAATGATTGCTGTAATTGGTTGTGGTGTGTTATTTGGAAACTGGTAATTAAACATAATTAAGGTAGTACTGTTCTTTAATAATGAGAACAGTATTATCATTAAAAAATTAATTATGAATAAAAGGCTTGAAATAATAATAATTGTAGCGACAGTTTTCGTTATATTATATAATCTATTTAGTTATATTTTTCAAGATGAAATATATCCTAAAACTTTTTTTTCTGCTATCATATTAGTTATTGTGTATCTGATCATAAAATATAAGAAATAACAAGGACTACTCACAGAATTATAATGTTAATAATATCTGCTAATTTTGAAATCTTAATAGTAATTAATTACTAATCAGTTATATAGAATTTTTCTAAAATAATTTTATGTAATCAACAATGAAAGAAAATAAATTTAAAACAAACTAAAATATCTGGTCGTGCCAACTCTGCATTATGTTTTGCTGTTGGTATGAATTTGCTAATAATTGGTGGACTGCTCTGTTTTCCAGGCCTTCTATCTTCGGCCTATGCAGCTAAATACTGGAGTAGTTGGATACAAGTTTTAAACTTTTTATAAAAAACAAATATTGAAATGAAGTTAAATAAAAAAACTTATTTTACAATTTATTTTATTTTAGCATTTGGTATTTTTTTATTAGATGTCATTTTTAAAATATTTAATGATGTAGCAAGAAGATATCTTTCCTATTCAGCCACTTTCATATTTGTTATTCTTGTAATTTTATTGAATAAAAGGAAATAAATCATTTTAATTTTAGGAGAAGTGTAAAAACCTCTCTTAAAATTAATACATTATATGCTTTATGATCTTTCAAGTCCTTTGAAAATTGCAATATCCATAATAGAAAATTAAGTAATTGTTATACGAAATGAAAAACTTTATACTTTTTATAACCATTATCTTATGCTATTCTTCGCTTATTTATTTAGACAAAACTTACATTACTACAGGTTCAAAAATTTTCAATTTCTTAAGCAACGACTATTCTAACGAGATTGTACAAAGTTATTTAGAAAGTCAGAAAAAATGGTCTTGGGTTAAGCTATGTTACGACACCAGCTATTATTAGTATTAAAATTTCACTTGTAGCTTTCTGTCTCAGCTTTATCAAACTCACAGATCTACCTGGATCAGACAGCATTAAATCTTCAGAATTTATTTTACAGTTGGTTTGTGTTGATATTTTGTATTGATGAAAAAAATCATAGTATCTCCAGATCCGTTACACCAAATAATAATGACTGAAATCTTCAATATTGACTAAAAAAAATTAAAAATGTAGATCATTATAGTGTGTAAAGTTGGATGATTTTCAAATCTCTTTAAAGCGAAATTACAATTTCAGCAGATAAACACCCTCATCAAATTATCTATACATAACTAATAATCAATCAATTAAAACCCTTACTTACACCCTTATCAAATTTAAGGGTTCATTTAAGGGTAAAATTTTATTTTTAACGCCGTCATCCTTCCTATGTTTGCGATATAAAAACACAATCAATTATATTTTATGTTTTGACAGGTGCACCATTCAGAATGTAAAATTACACGGCTGATCAGCAACGCCCATGTCAGGGCTCGTATGACAATTTTATTTTATAATTTAAAATTTGAACAAATGAAAAAATTAAATGTTTCGCAAATGGAAAATTTGCAGGGAGGTCTTAAAAGATGTCAGGCAGCCGTTGCCGTTGGCTGTGGTATTACCGGAGCTATAGTGGGTGTTTTCACCGGAGGATTAGGGTCTTTTATAGCAGGAGCCGGATGCAGTATGTTAGCGGATCATTACGGAGCTTGCAATGGTAAACCATAACAAAAAAGAAAGCTCATACAGTGTAAAAAAAGACCTTACTGTTTTTTTACACTGTATGAGTTTTTTTATTCTGAATTCAAAAAGAGAAAACAGATACTATATTTTTGATATCCTCTATAATATGATTTTATTATATTTCTACTGGGAGATGATTCAGATATTTCACAGTCTTCGATTTGTAATTATATTTTTTGATTTTTTTATAAAATTTACATTTTTTAGAGGGATGATTGGAAATTTAAAAAATTTAATATATTTACCCGTTCAGGTTAGACATAAGAAAATCATTCTGTTTTTTCTACCTCTGATCTCACTTACAAATCTTCCATTTGTAAGTATCTTATTAAATGGTGAATATAGCATTTTTCTTTTCTTTCTTTTTAATTCATATCTGGTATTTAATCTTAAAACGGTAAGAAAAGGAATTATCTTTTTTCTGTTCTTTTATAGTATAAACGGATTCACAATGTTCTGCTTATCAGATTGGGATAAATTCTTCTTACTATTTTTTATCATACTCACTGCATTTATACTAATAACTGTAAAAAAACTGAATCATTATTTAAAATTAAATTAGATGTTTTACAAGCAAATTTTCAGAAACTGGCTACCTGCTGTTTACTTATCTATTGGTGTATTATCATTTCTGTTGTTTCTAACTTTGGTTTCAATATCGAAAGAAAGTAAATTCAACTGGATGATTTTTACCATTGGAGCACTGTCTCTTAATATCTTAAATATTGGTTACTTTAATTTTGGGTTTTCATTTGACTATCATAAGATATTGAACATCAGAAGTAAACTACAAATCAAAAAGTTTTTAATTGATCAATTTAAGAGAATACTATTTTGTACACTTATCTGCTCATCTGTACTATTGCTATTTCTATCTGCTGGAGACAGAATGAATGAAAAAACCATCTCCATCATAGTATGTACGTTAAATTTAATTCCTCTTCAGATAACCTGTTATATTCTGTTATTTAGAAAAATGAACTTATATGATAATAAGCTCAGCATAATAAGGCAGACAGGTATGAATTATTTGACCTCTGTTATTCAAATAATTTTAATCATCATTTACTATTTTTCGATTAATAATCTTGTCCATTCCTTACTATTACTTACAGCTGCTTATTTAATCTTCTTTTTTGGTTTACAAAATTTAACAGAGCTCTTCATTAAAAAAATAAACGATGAATATATTAGAAATTAACAACCTCACCATCTCTTTAAAAAATTTCATATTAAAAATCAAAAAATTACATATACAAGAGGGCATCCTGTTCCAGATCAAAGGTCAAAATGGTACGGGAAAAACTGTTCTATTAAATACTTTAATGGGTTTTCTGAATTATAGTGGTGAATTAAAAATCTCTACTAAAGATATCAAAGGTTTTATACATAATGAAAGTCTGATTCCATATCTGTATCCTTTAGAATATTTTAAGTTCTTGGAACAAATAAATAATAAAAAGGGCTATTTAGAGAATTGCAGATCTCTCTCGGAACAGTTTAATTTGAATCTTAATGAATTAAAATACATAAGAGATCTCTCTGAAGGGAACAAAAAAAAAGTTGGAATAATCTCCATTTTAGCTCTTGAAAGCGACATAATGATTTTTGATGAGCCTTACGCTTATCTCGATGATCATTCCTGTAATGTTCTGGATAAATTATTAATCAATAGAAACAATGATTCAACAATAATTTTCTCATCTCATCGTGAAACTGAAATTACCAACGTATTCTATAACCTTTCGGATAATGAATAAGTTTTTAATATTTTTACTCCTCCTCATTTTATATATTCTAATCTTCTGGCTCAACAAAACATATATACTCCCTGAGTCAAAATTAATGGAATTATTGTCTGAAAACTATCCAGTTGAGTTAGCAGATAGCTATATAGAATATCAGCGAAAATGGGAATGGTTAAATTACATGGTATTTCCTTTTGCATACGGAAGCAAGATTATTTTGGTTGCCTTCTGTCTCAGCTTTATCAAACTCACAGATCTACCTGGATCCGATGATATTAAGTTTTCAGAATTTATTTTTATCGCGTTGATTGCTGAGTTTATATTTATCACAGCAGGTTTTTATAAGTTTGTCAATTTTTACTGGATCAATACAGAGTATACGATCGAAGATCTGCAGACCTACTACCCCATTTCAATGATCAATCTTCGTGAATACATATCCACAGAAAAACTGATCGCCTACCCTTTACAATTGATTAACCTTTTTGAATTAATGTATTGGGGAGTTTTAGCTTTGGGAATTCGTGAATTTTCAGACCACAGGATCAGTTTTATACAATCGTTTGGCTTAACAGCAATAACCTATGGAATAGGGCTCCTGTTTTGGGTTGGCGTGGTTTCATTTATTATACTCAACGCACAGTACTGAAAGGATGAATAAGAAAATCTTAAAAACATCAGCTGTTTTGATTCCAATTGTTTTGATCGTAGTATTCATACAGTTATTTCTGAATTTTCAATATAAGAAAGAGAAGATAGAAGCCTTAAAAAACATCCCTGCATTTAACCTTCAGACTATTTCCGGAACTTTACTGACCTCGGATAATCTGGATAATAATACGCTTAAAATTATCATCTATTTCAGTACAGCCTGTCATTTTTGTTCAGCAGAAGCAGAAGAGCTTTCTAAAGTCCATGGAAATTACGGCAATGTTCAGTGGATATGGTTTTCCAGTGAACCTTTGGAAGAAATCAAGGATTTTGCAGCAAAGTATGCTCTGGATCAGCAACATAATATTTTCTGGTGCCATGATGACAAAGCTAAGCTCTACCGTAAAATGGCAATGAGCAGTGTACCTTACTTTCTGGTGTATGACAAAAACAATCACCTTCTCAAAAGAAATTCCGGCGCCATAAAACTCGAAAATCTGATCAACACCATTAATGAAAAAAAATAAACTCATACAAAAGACATTTTCGCTCCAGAGGGATCTTACAGACTGTGGGGCCGGCTGTCTTCAATCTTTGATTAACTATTACGGAGGAAGCATTTCAATGGAAATCCTCCGCGAAAAAAGCGGAACAAGTAAAACAGGAACTACACTTCTCGGATTGCAGCAATGTGCCACGGCTGTAGGTTTTGACGCGGAAGGATGCGAAGCAGATATACAGGCGCTCATACAACACAGAGCACCCGTCATTTTACATATTACTGCAGACCAAAAATTTGAACATTATGTTATATGCTATTCTCATCATTTTTCTGAAGACCATCAGTTTCTTATTGGGGATCCTGCCAGAGGTTTAGTATACTGGACAGAAGATTACCTGAACGAAGTCTGGATATCGAAAGCCTGTCTTACGCTAAAACCCAATGAACATTTTCCGAAAAAAACAGATACAGACACGGAGAAAAAAAAGTGGTTGAAGAATCTGATAAAAGAAGATCAGGAAGCCATTTACACGATCATACTTCTTGGACTGCTGTTTACTTTATCAGGCATGTCAATGTCAATATTTTACCAAAAATTAATCGATGATATTTTACCGCAGAAAAAAATTTCTTTATTAATAGTAAGTATTTTATTTCTCGGCTTTCTGCTTTTTGTAAAAGTGGTCATCCAGGCACTCCGGGAATGGTATATCATCCGACAGGCAAAAGCCTTTAATGAGAGAATAAACCGGAAATTTTACGGATCTCTTCTGCATCTTCCAAAAATATTTTTCGATACAAGAAAAATCGGAGATTTTGCTGTGAGGCTGAATGATACCCAGAGAATACAGGCTGTAATCAAACAACTGATCAGCAACACAGCTGTCGATATTTCAGGAGTATTGATTTCAATTGGATTTCTTTTCTTTTATTACTGGAAAGTTGCCCTGATCTGTTTAATGATTTCACCCATCATTTTTTTCATTATTTTCAGCTTCAACAGGAAAATTGTTGAAGTCCAGAGTAATGTGATGCAGGCTAACGGAAATAATGAAAGTAATTATATCGACAGCATCAGGGGAATTGACGTAATCAAGGGATTTTCTAAACAGGATGTATTTATGAAAAGAAATGAAAATGTTTTTACGCAATTCCAGGCAAAGATTTTTGAATTGGGGAAACTCAACCTTACCATCTCATTTTATTCCGGAACCACATTGATTTTTTTTCTTTTGCTGATGCTGGGATTTTCTTCTTTCGGTGTCCTGCGCAATGAAATTAAAATCGGCGAACTCATGGCTGTTATCGGAATTTCAGGTTCCTTATTGGCATCCGTCACCAATCTTGCACTGATAACTATTCCTATACAGGAAGCTAAAGTTGCATTCGACAGGATGTTCGAATATTCTTCATTACAAAAAGAAAAAGCGGAGGGTATTGAAATTAAAATGATTGACAAGATTGAAATCAAAGATCTTGATTTCAGATTTACAGGAAGAAGTAAAATCCTAAACAAGGTTTCACTATCTCTTAAAAAAGGCAGGATCACCTGCCTGCTTGGAGAGAGCGGAAGTGGAAAAACGACATTCACAGAGATATTGCAAAAAAATTACTTCCCTGAGAACGGCGAAATCATGATTAACGGAGGTATCAGTCTCACTACAGTCTCATTATATGAATGGCGGAGCCTTATCGGTGTTGTTCCCCAAAATGTACAGATGTTCAACGCTACCGTTCTGGAAAATATCATTCTTGATGATAAAATTAATGAACTAAAACTACAGAAACTGAGATTTTACGGATTTGAGAAATTCATCAACAGTTTACCACAAGGGCTTTCCACACTCGTAGGAGAAGAGGGAATCAATCTCTCAGGTGGTCAGAAACAACTCATCGGTTGGCTGCGTGTCTTATATCACGATCCTCAATTTATAATACTGGATGAACCTACCTCTTCCCTTGACGGGGAAAACAGAAAATTCATTTATGAGCTGATCAGAAAATTTGGATCTGAAAAAGTCATTCTGATCATCAATCATTATTTGGAAGATATGAAAGAAATTTGTGATCAGATCTTGCAATTAGATAATACGGGAATTAGTCAGGTACACTCACTTTGATACGTGAGTCCTGTTTTCTATCTGAAAAACTTCCATTTAGGGATAATTGCAAGCATTCCAAATCCTGTAAAGAGGAAAAGATTGGTCACATCGGAATACAGAAATGTAGAGAGATAATAATTGTGCATAAAAAAATGCAGCACCAGCATCACGGGAAACAGGATGATCCCTGCTTTTCTGTAAAAATACATCAGTATAATACCTGCGATCATCAGGAGATCGATGGAGAAAATAAAATAGAAGTAACCCAAAGGAATATTCAGGGTTTCGTGCTGCAGATATTCATCAAAATCAAGTCCTATTCCCATAAAGGTAAAAAGGAGCAATGATGCCAATGCTAAAATAAACCCCCATCCTTTTTTAGGATCTTCATCAAAGTAGCTGTATTCTTTATATTCCTGTTCCATCATGCAAAAATAAAGAACTTATGAATGAATTCATAAGTTCTCCGGTATTTATATCGTCTAAAATTTGATTAAATTGAGATTGCGTTGATCAATCTGTTTTTATCGCTTAAAAATTCTTCCATTGAGATCATACTTTCAGTTCTCATTACATCCTGAATGTCGTCGATCTGATAAATAATTTTCTTTGCGTCTTCAGTATTTTTAGCTTTTACCTTGCAGAAAATATTGTATTTTCCTGAGATAACGCTTGCTTCTACAACGTTTGGAATTGTTCCCAACTCTTTCAAAACCTCTTGCGTACGGTTTGATTTTGTCAGAAGGATTCCGATAAAAGCAGTAAAGTGGTAATCCAATTTACCATAATCTAAATTAAGAGATGATCCTAAAATAATACCTGCATCTTCCATTTTCTTCACCCTTACGTGTATTGTTCCCGCAGATACATCCATCTGCTTAGCAATTTCTGTAAAAGGCATTCTTGTGTTTTCTACTAAGAAATCAAGAATTTTCTTGTCTATTTCGTCCAGTTGATAGTTCATATAGTGAAATTATATTTTTCCTAAAAAATCCATAAATTTTTTACAAAATTAAGAAAAATAATTTAACTGAAAAAAATATATCAAACATTAACAATAATTAACACGGATGATAAAAATCATTCAAAGATTCAGATTATTTAACCTTTGATTTTACGGAATCTGTTTTTATTTCATTATTACCGGAAGGTGTTTTTTTATCTTTTCGTCTCTTTTTGAACAAAGAATTGAAGCTCTTACTCCATACGATTCCCCCTCCATAGGCCTGATTCGCAGAACCGTTGGTGCCGACAGTCCCTACTCCCATTCCTATATTCGTAGGTTTGGAATAGCCTCTTAAAATTAAAGTTCCGTCATTCTTCTTAGAAATATCGTACTCTATACTTCCTTCGCCAGAGAGATAGTTAACATCTGTTGCATCTGTTTTATTTAAAGGAATCCCTAAACCTGTCTTCACTGTGATCCTTGGTGAAAGATCAAAGCTTACCCCTGCATTCGCACGATCACCGATATTGGAATTCTGATCAGCTTTCACATAATTTAAGTCAATCTGAAACTCTGTACTCATCGTATTCAATACTGAGCCCAACTGTTTAAGGATCATATTATATCCTGATGATTCAGCTACATTACCGGCATTAAAAGCTACGCCTCCGGTGCTTGTTTCATTAAACATATTCAACAGAAGTATTGAGCTGAACTGCAGAACATTCTCACCTTCTGTCTGGTTGATTTTTGCAGCAAGGGTTTCTTTTACCTGACTTGAAACATCCAGAGCGGTAACATTCAGGTCAATCTTAGGATCTGTCAGGGTATTGGTAATTTTAGTCTGCAGTAAAATACTGATTGGCTGAAGCTGGCCCATGTTAAGGTATGCTCCTGCATTGGAAACCATTCTTACATAATTTGCAGTAATATCCAAAGCCGGCTTCATGGCATCGCCATCCCACCGGATACTGCTGTTTTTCTGAATCTGGAATGTCCTGTTAAGAATTGCTTTAGAAACAAAGGTTCCGCTGTCTACCATATACGCTCCGTTCATCGCAATAGCTCCCTGTCTACCCATCTGAAACCTCAGTCCCTGAGCAACTCCTTTAACGGTAATATTACCAACGTCATCGCCTACCAAAACATTCACGGTCGTTCCTTTATCAACATCAAGACTGAAATCAATATTCATGTTGGATCCTGTTTTTTTCTTTTCCTCCAAAGTAACAAGACCGTCTTTCCCTTCTTTTAAAAACCTGAGCATCTTAAACTCTTCAACATTGGACGTAGAACTTGAATTAAACGTAAATGTACTTCCATTCAACGCCTTCATATTAGGTGTTGATAAATTCAAAGCAGAAACAGGACCGTCCACATATAAATCTCCCTGCCCGTATACTCTTCCCCAGAAAAGATCATAATCTTTCTGCGTGGTGCTCAACATCAAAAGATTATCAGCTCTCATAACCAGGTTGACTCCCAATGATGAAAGAGTTTCAAACTGAATTGCGCCGGAAATCGTTCCCTGCGAATTGGATCTGCCATCGTGAACGCCTATATTATTCAGAATAGCCAGTCCTTTTGAAAGAGGGATTACCGTATCGTCAAATGAATAATCCACTCCTGTGAACAAAAGTTTAAGTCCGAATTCTTTCAAAGCAATATCACCGCTGTAATCCAGATTTTTCAGCGTTCCGTTGATTTTAAGATCCCCGGTAGCTTTCCCTCTTAAGTTCCCAAAAATAGTCTGTACGAATTGTTGGGTGAATGCGAGATCAAAATCCCTGAGTTCCGTAACAAAATCAATTGTCGGGGAAGCTGTATTATTATTCACCGTTCCTGTCAGGTGAAGATTATTATTACCGATTACTCCTGCCGAAGTTACTTTTACGTCAACGTCATAGACATTGAGTGAAAAACCGTTAACCGCAGAGATGGTAAGGTCTCCCATATCATTCCCGTTCATCATGATATCATCTACAGTAAGATCAACCAATGGCTGTAAGGTGCTCTTGTCCATTTTTATTTTCACATTACCATTGGCTAAACCTTTGATATCCATAGGATTCCCTCCGGCCTGCATTTCCAGCAGTTTCTCAACTGCAAAATCCTGTACCTCTGCATCAACGTAGAAATCCTTGATCGATTTAAATATAGATTCATTGATTAACAAAGAGCTTTGGTCTGAATAAATCTTAAGATTTCTGATCTCAAAATCCTTTGTTTTTTTGCGGTAACTTATGTAATGATCAAGTTCCGGGCTGGTATCGATCGCCCATTTTACATTATTGAAATTAACTTCTGTAGGTTCGAACCTGAAGATATAGTCCCCCGCGGGGTTGGTAGACTGATTGAAGTTGACTGCATAATTTTTCAGATTGTCATCGAGCTCATCTTCAGGACTTCCGTGTTTGAAACTTGTTGCAATACGGAGTTCGGTGTTATTCTCGTTTTTACCTGTCAACAGGATATCTTTCAGAATATTTTTATTGTATTCTACTCTTTTTATTTTTGCATAAAGCTGCTGATCCAGATTCGCAGTATTGATTCTTACCATGACACTGTCGACCAGTGCACTGTCTCTTGTAATCACCTCTCTCGGATTGATCTTATAATCAGGATTGGCATCTGCCAATGCAGTATCCGCATCAGTTATCTCCTCTTTTTTGGTCATCACATATTTCAGCGAAGCAGCATCAAGGTTTACAATCAGATTATTGGAATTGCCATCGTACTCCCCTTCCACAGTTGCACCCTGAGGAAGTTTAAGATCGGGCATAAAATAACTGACCAAGCCCTGCTGTACATCAAAGTTCATCGTGAAATTCTGTCCACGGTAAAGTTTTCTTGGCGGCGGACCAACTAAAATTTTACCTAAACCGTTTTCGACCATCCCTGCAAGATCGGCAAGATTGTACCTTCCTGAGATTTTACCATCCACAGCTCCGGGAGCATTGACATCAATGATCCGGTTACCACCTTCAATGAATGTTTTCACTTTCGCATTCGGAATCCGATATTTTTGAGCGGCAGTTGCGAAGCTGATATTATTTGCTTCAACATCAAGATTCAGATCATTAATATTGGTCATGGACATCTTTCCGCTGACCTGACCGCTGACGATCTGGCTTCCCGGCTTATCCGTAAAATAATTCATATTCAGATAAGAGACATCGGCGTCAACATTTGCGGAAATCCTTGAAGTACTGAAATCGATCAGACCTTTGACTGTTACTTTTGCCTGTTCATCGTTTACCGTAATCAACCCATTGTATTTTCTGTGATCAAGCAGACCATCCAGATTCAGGTTATTGATTTCCTTATTCATGATATCAATACTTGAAATCTGAGATTTGGTGATAATACGCATCGTTTTAACATCAAAACTCTGACCGTCTACATTGAATTTACCGGATATCAGACCGACCGTTTTACTTTTTGTAATCACGGAAGTATTGAGATCCTGTACTTCAGCATAACCTTTATACTTTGGCAGTGCTGTACTGAAATCCGTTAATGAAAAACCTCTGATCTTTGCCTGCCCTATTCCTGTCATCAGGTTTCCGGATGAAACATAGACTTGTTTTGGTGTAACTCTGACATCGCCACTGTATTTTAATTTGCCGAAATCATCTGCAAAGTTTTTCATTTTAGATGAAATGAAATTCGGCATCATGGCCTTAAGATCTTTGTACGTGAAATCTGCAGAAAGATTATTGGTTTCGATTAAGAAATTCCCTTTCAGCAAATTGGTAATATTCATTTTCTGAGTGGCAATATTTACCGAAGGATTTCTGATCAGAAAATTATCCAGGGTAAATTTATTCAAAGGGCCAGCCATTTTACCACTTATATTAAACGGAACAAAATTATCCCAATTGGTGACAAAATACGAAATATCATAACCACTCAGCTGGCTGCCGAGCTTAAGATTCATATCCCATTTTACTTTATTGGTAAAATCTGCCCATGAACCTTTATTCAGATTAAACTTAATATCACCCTGAAGAAGGGAATGATCCGTATTTAAAGTCAGATCTTTCAGAAAGAGAAAATCTTCTGTCATTGAAAAATCAGTAGAAAAAGTTTCTACGAAGTGAGATTTCCCCCACCTTTTGGTCGTGAATGTAAAATTATTAATGGTAGCCGTAATATTTACTCCGTCCACCTTCAATCTGGGTGCTATGAGATTGACGTTGGTGGCAGTGAGCCATTTCCCCGGCTCTCCGGGAGAATTCTGGTTAACGATAGAAACTTTAGAATCTAAAATTTCCAACCGGGAATTTAACTGGAAAGGCGGCTTTGATGGATCTTTTTTCTTACCGCTGTCAAAAAGCTTTGTAAAACGGATAAAATTTGAAATACTGTCACCTTTATAGGTAATGACTTTTATGTCAGCATCAATAAGTCTCAGCCCGTTGAAACTTAAAGAATTTTTCTTACCTATATTCGTGGCTAACGAAAACCAGTCTGAATTGGCTTTGAATTCTCTGGCTTTGATGAAGTCTACATCCTTATAATCTTTGATTCTTAAACCTTTGATGGTAACATCCCCGAAAAAATCGACCTCGACACTTTCTGTAGACATCTTTGCTTTGAAGTCTCTGTTGACAATATCCAGAGCCTGATCTGCAGCCCATCTTTTGGTTACGGGCAGATTAATGGCAATAAATACAATCACCACGATCGAAAGAAGTGTCCAGAAAAGAAACAGTAAAAGTTTTGCCCACCACGAGTAGCTGGTAACATCTTTTGCAGCCTGTCTTCCAAACTCCTGAGCGGTATCAATAGGATGTTTTATGGCATCTGAAGCGAGCTCAGAAGCCTCCTTTACGGTCTCCTGAACATTATCAACCGTCTTCTGTACCTGATCACCCAGGTTTTCAGCTACTGATTTTTTATGCTCATTTTCGTTATTATTCTCTAACTTTGCCATTACTATGAGTGACTCTATAATTTTAGGTATCGAATCGTCTTGTGACGATACTTCAGCAGCCATTATCAAAGGAAATTCTATTCTTTCAAACATTGCCGCCAACCAGGAAATCCATAAAGAGTATGGAGGTGTGGTTCCCGAGCTGGCGTCAAGAGCTCATCAGCAGAATATTATTCCTGTAGTAGAAAAATCCTTAATCAAAGCAAATATACAACAAAATGCAATCTCTGCCATAGGCTTTACCCGTGGTCCTGGACTTCTGGGTTCCCTCCTTGTAGGAACTTCATTTGCCAAGTCCCTGGCGATGAGTCTTGACGTTCCTTTAATAGAGGTCAATCACCTTCAGGCGCATATTTTGGCGCACTTCATCGACGATGCAAATCCTGTGCCGCCAAAATTCCCGTTTTTGTGTCTTACCGTAAGTGGCGGACATACCATGATTGTCCTGGTGAAAGATTATTTCGACATGGAGATCATCGGGAAAACCATTGATGATGCCGCAGGTGAAGCATTTGATAAAATCGGGAAAATTTTTGACCTTGATTATCCTGCAGGACCGATCATCGACCGGTTGTCAAAGGTAGGAGATCCTGATGCTTTTAAGTTTAACAAACCTAGATTGGAAAATTACGATTATTCTTTTAGTGGGATTAAAACTTCAGTTTTATATTTCATTCAGAAAGAAGTGAGGAAAAACCCTGATTTCATTAAAGAAAACCTGAATGACCTTTGTGCTTCCGTACAAAAATGCATCATTGAAATCTTAATGAATAAATTAGAAAAAGCGGCAAAAGATCTAAACATAAAAGAAGTTGCCATTGCAGGTGGAGTTTCTGCCAATTCTGCATTAAGAGAAGCCATGCAGGAAAATAACAAAAAATTAGGCTGGAATATTTATATTCCTAAATTTGAATACACAACGGACAACGCTGCAATGATTGCTATGGTTGCACAACTGAAATTTGAAAGAGGCGAATTTACGGATTTAAGAACAACAGCAACCTCAAAGTACGATTTATAAAATCAGAATTAATTCAGTTTGATTTCAACCAGAAAAGCTTGAAATTAAAACTAAAAATAAACATCTACAGATGAAAATATTATTAGAAGAAAAAACACTGGGAACCCATTCTAAAAAAAACTCAAAATATTACTGGGTTTTAGAAACTGTTACCGGAAAAAATGAAGTAACAGAAAAATCTGAGGATGAAGATTATTTAATGGTAAGTTCAGAAACAGGATATGTTCAGAATGTGAAGGAAGAGATCGTAGAAAAAATCAATTCTGAAAATGTATTCAGTTTTACCTATGAGCCTAAAGAGGGAGATTATTTATCGATCAAAAACAATTTAAGAAAAAACGAATACCTGAATTTGATTTTTATGAATAATAAGTGGGTTGAAGAAATCTACATGTGTTCCTACAGGGACTGTGACGGTGACATCTATACCACGATAAAAACCGGTGTAGCATTTTTAAGTGATAATGAAATCACATTTTAAAAATCATTTCATTCAATAAAACTTATCTAGATTCAGTATTTACATATGAAACTTTTTTTTGGAGAAATAAACGGTGAAAAAACCATCATCAATGACGAAGAACAGCAACACATTGTTAAAGTACTTCGTATGAAAGACGGTGAGGAAATTCATGTAACTGACGGAAAAGGAAATCTCGCTTCCGGAATACTGGTTATAGAAGGCAAAAAAGCAGGAATTGACGTTAATGAGGTTAAAACTGAAACCCCTGATTTCAATCCTTACCTGCATATTGCGATTGCTCCTACAAAAAACATTGACCGCATTGAATTTTTTGTTGAAAAAGCAGTAGAAATGGGAATTTCAGAAATTACGATTCTGCAGACCGAAAAGACGGAGCGTAGAAATCTAAACATTGATAAACTAAGAAAACAGGCTATTGCTGCATCTAAGCAGAGTTTGAGATTTCACTTTCCTGTCATTAATGATTTGGTTAAATTGCCGGAGTTTCTTAAAAATGCAGATCCTGAAACTACTTTTGTAGCGCACTGCAACGAAAATTTAGAAAGAATCAATTTGAGTGATATTCCAAAATTAGAAAGCTACACTTTTCTGATCGGTCCTGAAGGAGATTTTTCTGATAAAGAAATTCTGTTTTTAGCAGAAAAAGGAATCAGAGCAGTTTCATTAGGGAATCAGAGACTGAGAACCGAAACAGCAGGAGTTTTTGTCGCTGCATGGAATTATAATAAGATGATCTGATTTGCGCTATTCATATCTGATCCGAATTTTTTCAAATTTCACCTTCCCTTTTTTGATGTAATATTCTAAGGAATCGCTGGTTTCAATATTATAATGAGAATAGCCCTTTTTAATTTCTGAAATAGTATCTCCCCGGATGCTAAATTGATAAAACTGATAAGACTTTCCGATACCTCCCTTTATAAAAACCATTCTCCAGATATGATTTTTTCTTTCCAACAGTTTCAACTGTCTTGAAGGCAAACCGGGATTTGAAATATTATCCGTTATATTGAATTCTTCATCAGGATTCGCAAGAAACAGTTCATTATTTTCTGCTGCCTGAAAAAAATCCCTGATTTGTCCGGGAATTTTGTTCTTGTCATTCAGTAAAATCCAGTTTAAATCAGTCTCCTTTTCCTTTTTACAGGAAAAAACAATGAGAATAATCGTCATGAAAATAATATTTTTCATGCAATGAATTTACTGATTTTCTCTTACATATCTGGCTAAAATCTGTTCACCGCTTTTTATAGAATTCACGGCCCAACGGATTTTCATCTTCAGAAGTTTCTCTTCATTAAGCTTATAATCAATATCAGATCTCATGAGCTTCTGTTTCAGCTCGTACATACAGATTGAAGCAGCTACCGAAACATTAAAACTCCTTGTGAAGCCATACATCGGAATGGCTAAGGTTTCATCTGCAAAATCTAAAATCTCCTGCGAAACACCCTCCATTTCAGTTCCGAAAACCAAAGCGATAGGTTCGGTAATGTCATATTCGGGTAACATCTTTGCATTATTCTCTAAAGAAACAACAACAATTTTATAACCCAGGTCTCTGATCTTTTGAAAAGAGTCCATATTGCGGGGAAGTTTTTCCACTTCAACCCAAGTATCAGCGCCCTTAGTAACTTTAAGATTCGGCTCAAAATTATTTTCTTCCTGCAGGGCCACTACCTTATGAAAACCACAGGCTTCCACTGAACGGACAATGGCTGCAGCATTTCTAAACTGGTACACGTCTTCTAAGACCGGAAGGACAAAATCTGAACTTTCGGGAGCAAAATGCTCAATTTTCCGTAATCTTTCTTCTGTTAGGAACTGTTTTAAATATTCGTAAGTTCCGGCTAAATATTCCATCTATTTTCAAATCTTTGCAAATTAACGTAATTTTGAAATTCTGAACCTGAAAAGGAACTCAAATATTTAATTTAAATTAAAATGAAGCGAAAAGTCCTTCTGATTTATACCGGCGGAACGATCGGTATGGAAAAAGATTACGAAACCGGCAGCCTCCGTGCGTTTGATTTCGGAAATATTTTTGAGAAAATGCCCGAAATGAAACTGATGGAATGCGAAGTTTTTGTACATCCTTTCGCAAAGCCACTCGACTCTTCCGACATGGGACCTGAAGAATGGAGAGTTATTGCCAATTACATTTTTGATAATTATACAAAATACGATGGCTTTTTAATCCTTCACGGAACAGATACCATGTCTTATACTGCTTCAGCATTAAGCTTTATGTTGAAAGGCCTCAGCAAACCGGTTATTTTAACTGGTTCACAGCTTCCGATCGGAGATCTGCGTACGGATGCCAAAGAAAATCTTCTGACCAGCCTGTATTACGCAAGCCTTTACGAGGAAAATGAGGCAGTGATCCAGGAAGTGGCCATTTATTTTGAATATAAATTACTGAGAGGGAACCGTACCCTGAAGTATTCTGCTGAATACTTTGATGCATATGCCAGTCCTAACTACCCTATTCTCGGTCAGTCAGGGGTTCACCTGAAAATCGACAAAGACACGTTATTCCGTTGTGATAAAAATATTGAATTTCATGTGGATGAGCACATTTCTGAGGATGTCCTGTTCTGGAGGATTTTTCCCGGAATGAAATTGAATCATTTTAAAGAAATCCCTAAAATGAAAGTTCTTATTCTTCAGGTTTTTGGTTCGGGAACCATTTTCAGCAGTGAAAAAACTTTAGAAACACTACAGCAGATCAGGGCAAACGGAACTGAAATTGTGGTGGTAAGCCAGTGTATATCAGGAGGCATTTCATTCGGCAAATATGAAAACAGTAATATATTCGCTAAAATAGGAGCAATCAGCGGCAGGGATATGACTGCAGAATGTGCCATTACAAAAGCAATGCATTTAATTGATAATCCGAATTATCCCGGAAGTTTTTCTGAGAATTTTTCAGGAGACATTTGCGGAGAAGTTAGCAAATAAGAAAATATTACTTTGTAAATCAAATAAAATAACGTATTTTCGCAGTCTTCAATTTAGAGAGGTGTCCGAGTGGTTGAAGGAGCTACCCTGGAAAGGTAGTATGCGGGTAACTGTATCGAGGGTTCGAATCCCTTCCTCTCTGCAAACATTAATTGAAATCCGTTGAAAACCAACGGGTTTTTTTGTTTTCTATAGATTTATTCCCCACCATTTCCCCACTGTAAAGTTATAATATTCTATATTATCCTGCATAAAAATGTGATGAAAAATTATTTCAGGGTTAAGATATTATTATATTTCCATTGCTCAATCACCCTCATAATTCAATATCAATGCAGGTTCTTATAGGAATCAGGAAAGTGACTGCAAAAACATTGTATTCTTTTTCGTAGTACAGAATAAATTTTCAGGAAATTATTTTCAAAACCAAAATCCTTGAACCCGTACCCCCTTAAAAAAATCGACTTTCCTTTTGAGCAAAGAGGGGGTGGTTTTATACACATATCCCGTTCTCTCTAATTTACTAATTTTTTTCAATTAAAAATTTCCTCTAACAGGGTCAAATTGTTTTGAGATTCAATACCTTATTATTTTGATAAATATAAAGTATTCATATATTTGTTAAAACTACAAACCTGTAAACCAAAATTTTGTTGAATGTTTAATCGATATAAGATAAAAATTACTGAGAATATTATTTTACATTTCCTGAATATTGATGTTTATAATCCTCGTCTTAAAAACTACATTGAAGAAAGTATTCATTTTATATGGAATGGAGATAATGAATTAATAGAAGATACGAGTGACATTACGATCACAAAGAAAGAAATCTTAAAGCTTATTGAAGGGAAATCCGAGGAACAGAAAATAGGAATTGTATCCGAATTTATTTGTCATCTTTATATTAGAGCTAATAAGTTTAAACAACATTTTCTTTTTAGAAATCTTGAAGAAAAAGGGATGAAAAAGGGATTTGATGGTGTCTACTTGATTGATGATGACTATTTTATTTACGAAAGTAAATCATCTCTGGAAACTACACTAACAGCAACTCATAATAGTAATATAGGTGAAGCATACCGTGATTTAAAAGGTAAGATTGAAGGAGGTAATACTACAAATGACCCGTGGAGAAATGCTTATAATCATTCTAATATAAGATCTATTGATTTTAATCAAACAATATCTCAAACATTAAAAAGCTTATCAAAAGATTATGTTAATGGTACTTACAGCCAAATCAAAGATTACAATATAATACCAAGTTCAACTATATATTTAGGAACAAGGTATTCAGATATTGATAAGAATATGTTGAAGGATAATCTTGTCAGATTGTTATCTAAATATAATTTTAAAAGTATTAATGCAGTTTGCATAAATAAAAAATCAATTCAAAATTTTATTGATTATCTAAATGAGTAAGATTCAAACCAGAGAAAAACAACAATTAAGTTCATTAAAAAATAATGAAATACTTAATGAGTGTCTGAAAAAGATAACACTAAATCAAAGACTTGATTCTGATGAAATAACTTATATTTTATCTGCTGCAATTATATTCTTTAGATATTATAATCACGATAAGAGATATAAAGGCTACTTTAATATAGGCTATTATATAATTTTGAAATATTCCATAATCCATAAAGATTATAAACCATTGTATGATATCAGTTTGCAAATTGGCTTTTATCCAATTTCTAACTATATACTTTCAAAAGAGTATCTCATAGAAAGTTTCATAAATGAAAGAATAATAAATAAAATGATTTATGAAAAATATAAGAAAGACAATTACATTGAAACCATTGAGCAATCAAACAGAAGTTTGGAAATTTTTGAAAATATTAAAGAAAATGATTCAGCATACATAGCTCCTACATCGTATGGTAAAAGTTCGATAATTAAAGATGTAATTATAAAAAATAATTTTGATAAAATTGGAATAATAGTTCCAACTAAATCACTTCTAATACAAACTTACAATGATATAAGAAAACTTAATTTAAATTATAAGTTGATTTTACATGATGAAATGTATAATAATGAAGAAAGATTTATAGGAATTTTAACACAGGAAAGGGCTAACAGATTAATTAATAAGATGGGATTATCTTTTGATATCCTATTTATCGATGAAGCACATAATTTACTAAAAAGCGATGCAAGAAATTTATTGTTGTCGAGATTTATAATGTTAAATCATAAATATAATAACAACCAACGAGTACTCTATTTAAGTCCTCTTGTTTCAGATTCATCACAACTTAAAATTAAAAACACATCTGAAGGAAAAATTTATGAAAGTACCATCAATCATAATATGAAAGCATTTGATGTGTACTATCTTGACAAAAGAGGTAAACTAAAAAAGTACAATAGATTTACTGATGATTATTACAATCTTAAAATGGATTTTGAATTTGCAGAATATATAATTAATAAGAGTAATAATAAAAATTTCATCTATAATTACCGTCCAAAATTCGTTGAAAGAATAGCGCATAAAATTTATAATAGTATTGATGATTTTGATGAGAGTGAAGAATTAAATAAAATTGCAAAAGTTATCTCCGACGAAATTAATGGAGACTTAGATTTAATCAATTTAGTTAAGAAAGGTGTTCTCTATCTTCATGGTAAACTACCTAATATTTTAAAAGAATATTTGGAGAATGCTTTTAAAGAAATTAAAGAATTTCGATATCTTGTTGCAAATTCTGTAATATTAGAAGGGGTTAATTTTCCTATTGATAATCTATATATAACATCTACATTTGGATTAAGTTCAAAAGACTTAAATAATTTAATAGGAAGAGTTAATAGATTAAATTATGTTTTTTCTCATTCCCTTAAACGATTATTATCAAAAGTTCATTTTGTAGACAGTGATGATTTCACTGATTCACGAAGTAATATGGAAAATAAAATTAAGCTTTTAAGAGAGCATATTTTTATTGATGAAAATAAAAATCCATTATTGGAAAATTATGATATTGAAAATTTAAAGTTAAGTAAACAAGAGAAAGAAAAGAAAAAAATTAGAGATTTACTAATAATTGACTCTACAAATTTCCTATTAAATGTAAATCCTGAAAATTTTGAAGAAAGAATAACGCATTATTTTATAGAAAATAACATAGGTGATTTTTACAAGGAAATTGATGTAGTTATTAAATCTATTATCAAAAACATTAATAATCTTCCACGAGGTAATAATTTATTACATATAATTTACAAAATATTCATAGAAAATAATGAATCAAACATAACAGATTATGAAGTTGAACGTTTGAAAAATTCACAGGCAAGGAAATATTATCAAAACTATATTGACACATTTCAATTGTTAGGCTTGAAAGAAAAGATAATTTCTACTGTAAAATATTTTGAAACTAAAGCGTCAAGCTCCACTGATTCTCTTTTATTTATTGGTGGTTCTTTTGGTGAAGAGATTAATACTTCAAAAAAATATAATAATCCTGAATATCTTAATAAAGTTTATATTAACTTAAAAAATAAATCAAGACAAGAACTTTCAAATATTTCATTGATAAAAATAAAACTGGAGGAAGATTTTGTGAGTTTCAAGCTTAAAAAACTTATAACTTTTTTATATGATTTTCAAATAATTGATGAAAATACATACTATAAGGCTATATATGGAAGTGATGATAAAGAGATTATTGATTTAACAAGAATTGGTTTAAATCCTAATGTCATAAGAATTTTAAAAAATAGTAATCAAATCGAAAACATTAGTTTTGATGATAATGGAAATTTAACTTCTAATGATGACTTCGTCAATTTTTTTAATGCACAACCTGAATTACTTAAATTTGAAATAAATAAATATATCAGTTTAGCTTAATATTATATTACTATTGATTTTTTGCTTGAAATATTTAACAGAAAGTCTTAAAAACAGTTTAAATGTAAACATATTGTACATCTATTAGAATAAAGTTGCAGGAGAATTATAATAAATTTTTCTATCTATATATTAATGCAATTCGTATATTTAAGCATTAGCTTCAATACTTTAAAAGTGGCATTTAGATTAAAATCAGTTACAGAATTAAGAAAGATATTAGGACAATATGATGCAGTTGTGCAATTAACAGAAATTTCAGTTAGAAATTTTATGGAAAAGGCAAATGAGCATTCTTCTATTCAAGAATATATTACTGAACAATCAAAAAAATATAATATTCGAACAAATGATGTTGAAGTTGACATACTAATGAATAGACTATCTCTTCAATATATTGCATCAGTGCAACAATATGCTGAATTATTTTTCTATAAATTCAAAACAGAGTATGAAGAATTATACGACCACAAAATGGAATTTGGAGATTCAAATGATACTTTTCTTGAAAAATTGCTTACAAAACTACCTTACAATAAAGAAGTTTTATTATCTGAAGTAGGACAAATCCATTATGACATAATTAAGTACTATAAAAAGGTAAGAAACAAATACTCACACTATTTCCAAATTTCAGATGATTCTCTTCAATTGGATTTCCAAAATTTGATTATTAAAAAAGATGAAATAAATGAAAAATATGATTTATTTGATGCTCCGAATGATTATGAAAATCTCTGTTTCAATGATTTTATACTTTTTACCAGAGCTTTGAAATATTTTGCAAATAACTTATATGATTTTATAAAACCAAGTGATGATATAATAATAAATCATTTAAAAAGAAAAAATTTTAAACTAAATTTATTACATAAAGAGGAACGATATAAAAATGCTTTAAAATCTTACTTATTGCAAGAATATGGAATCAATGACTTAAATATTAATTATATATATACAGCTTTAGTAGCTTAATTGGTAAAGCACTTCCTCGATATTTTACGGTAATATGAAATATCAAGAAGGGTATCTTAGTTCGAATCCAAGCTAAAGCACATGAATACTGTAGCCAGCAAAAATACCTAATAAAAAATTATTGTGTATTTATACAAGGTTCAAGGGTAATAACTCTATGATCACATAACCATTTTAATTATGTTGAAAAAACTATGTTTTTCTAACATTTCCACATTTTAGCACCTAAAATTTATTTTTGACACTGATTACCAGAAAAAAAAGATAAGGGCTAGAATCTTTGAACGCTAGGGTAAAAAAAGCTTTTATTGTTGTGTAGCAGACCGTATAAAATGTTTTTGTAGATACAAATCTTATTTTAAAATTAATTTTGAATACCTCATTTTTATTGATACTGATTCTAAAAAGTCATATTGATCCATTAAAATGAATGTCATTTTGCCAAGTAAAACGAAAATCACACTAAACAGCCTATCAGTAATGGTTTAAATATATTTATAAAGTATTTATTACGCATAAGTCCTAGGAATCTCAGAGATTGAATATATGTATCATTATGACACTCGGAGAGCTGATAGAAATTATTCTCTCAACTCCAAAACTTTTTCCATTGATTGGTTAACAATATTCATCAACTGAGAAGTTGTACCTACAAAATTTATTTTCCCTTCTAAGTCTAAGAAAAATTCTTTTTCAGAAGAAAATGGTTTTGTCCTTGATAATTTAATTAATGCTTTAGAAGTGTAATTCTTAACCTTATCAAATTGTTTATCAAAACTCCTTAAATGCTTTGCAAAAGAATCTCCATTTTCCATAGTCATTGCATTTTGCATAAAACTTAAATCTGCACCGTTCTTTGCTCCTCTTGGACACTTGAAAGCTATACGAACTAAATTCTCATATCTCGATGCTTGTGTGTAAAATTCTGTACTCATATTCATTATTTTAATAAGGATGTTAATGATACTGTCAATAATGCTCCAACTGCCGCTCCAATTAGCGTAGCAAGTAGGAGATTGCTACTCAATTTATTCCACATTCTCATGTAATAATCTGGATTAAGTTTTTTCTTTTCTTCTTCTACCCATTTATAAGCATCTTTGAGTTTTGCAGAAGCAAAATTATCTCCTTCGCTATACTCAAAAGATTCTACATCATCTTTATCTTTAATCACCTTTCTTGTCAGAACTTTATACTGAACTAATTGGTTAGCCATTAAATCCTCAAAATTTGGATTATTTTGTATTTTAAGAATATATCTTCCTTCTCAACTTACGGTTTGCATTATTACATCCATAGTTCTTCTTTCATCATCAATTCCCATTATACGAAAAGTTATTGTTGCCATATCATCAATTATTTTATAAAATATACATTCAATCTTTTATGGTTATTGGTTTTAAATTAATCTTGTAGCACTATTTGTTTTAAGTCAATTAATTTAAAAACATTTTCAGATACTTTTTCTAAATTAATTTTGCCAAGACTTCTTACTAGAGTATTTCCATTTTCATATTCACCAGACATATATAGATTGTCATTGAAATTTTCAGCAAGGTGAGTAACTAATTCAATAAATAATTCATCATTTTCTTTATTTTTTTCATCATCTCTTCTATAAAGTGTAAATATATTACCCTCATTAACGAATTCACAATTTTTGCCATTAAAAAAGTGTTTTCCTAAACTTATTGAATGTATTGAATCTAGGGAATAATGAAAAAAACGATTATCAGAACCTTCATAATCATTTGTATCAGGATACAAATTACTGAAGGGGATACCCATATCATTTTTATAGACAGATAATCTCCATTCGTTTTCATACTCCCATTCATTTCTTTTTATGGTTGTAGCATATAAAAACGAAACATCAGGTGTTGAAAAATCCTTTGAAAATACATCAATAAATTCTATGTTTTCAACATATTGCACTGGGCGAAAACAATAGTTGTTAACATCTTTATTGATTTTAATACTATCTAACAATTTTTTTGTATCAAATTCAATCACAAAACCTGTTTCATTTGTATAGTGAGACCACATTAAAATATTGAACGGTATTGTGGTTAATGATATTATGCCAAAATTTCTTGAGAATGTTGTATATATAGCATTTCTTATATTATAAAATTTTCGCTTTTTATCTTCTTCATATAAACTTCCAAAATCGTGTTTTACAAACTCTTCACGGTTTATTATTCTTTCATAAAAACTAATATATCTTTCTTTAGAAATATTTCTAAAATCCAAAATCAATTCAGAACTATCAATTGAATCATTAAACAAAAATGGATGAGTAGCATAAAGTTTTAAATCTTTTAATGCAGTTATCGAATTTTTTGTTATTGAATAATATTTGTAAATTTCTTCAGGAGTATCTCTTTTGGGATTAACTTCTACAATGTGATTATTATTTTTGTCTAAAATATAAGTGAAATCCTTGTAAGTGTATTTTTGTTCCATGTATTAGTTAGAGTTTAAATGGTTGATGAAAATTAATTATTTTATATTATTAACTCGATAGCTTTTTGTAAAATTTATTCATTGATATCTAAAAAGTGAAAAAGTCCCTTATCACTTAATTCAACCATATTTTTATAACAGTGGATTGTTAATAAAGATTTTTCAAGATTTAAATTTCCACTATCATATCTATCTTTAGATAATTTGGATTTTCTAAATAAATATCCTACAAAATCAGGAAGGAATAAGAGGCTTACTTCTGATTTTTCACAAAAGGTCATTTGTTTTAAAATAAAATTTTCATTGGGGAAAATAAACTCATCAGTATCATCAACTCCGTAAACATTCCTGTCAAAAAGACATTTAGTGAAAAATTTTCCAACAATTTTACACCTTTTATAAATTCATCCTCTAAATCAATACATTTTTCAATTTCTATTCTTATTTTTTTTACTTCTTCTATATTTATGCTAGTTTTTTGTTATAAATTTTGGAAAATCTTCATCAAACTCAGCTACATAAAAATCAGTTTTTAATAATTTAAAATGATTTCATTTAATGCAATTAGCATAATTGATGAATGTTAAAATGTTTTAATTGTATCGTTTGATCAGCGCCATTAAAATCCATCGTTACATTTTCATTTGGGAAAACAAATGCTCTATCACCATTTTTAGTTACTTCTCCCTTTAAAATTTCACCATATTCATTATAGGGATATTAACTTTCACGGGATAAAAAAGTCAAATTTGATGTCTTAGTTTTATTTTATGTCCACAAGTAGAACATACAATTATTCCAGATATTGTCATTTTAATTTATTTTGAGTTTGGTAATATTGTTGCTAACGTTTAAATTTACATAGTACATTAATCTAAATTAAAAAACTTTGTTAAACTAGTTATGCTATTTCTTTATGATTGGTTATTGCACTTAAGTTTTACTTGTGGAAAAAATTTCGGAACACTGTGGTCGTGGGACAATTGAAGCAAAAATCTTCAATACTTTACAAAAGTTTAATCGAAGAACTGCCGTTGAAGTCTGCAGTTTCGCCCCACTTTGCTAAACCCCTTGATTTGCAAGGCAATCTATTTAAAGAGTTCTGCTTTGCTTTCGCTTTTTTCAAGTTTTCCGTTTATTTTATCAAAATCAAGTTTTTGGATAAATTCATCAAATTCTTTAACATCTGCAAATACCCAATATGTAGTTTCATCAATATATTGATTTGAAGAAGCTGTACTTTTATTGACGAACGTAACAACGTGTTGCCCATCTTTTAAAATCAAAAATTTGGGGGACAGTTTTTTCCCGAAAGAAAAAAACCATTTCGAACCGAGCCAAGCAATATCAACATTGGGAAATTTAACATCAATTTCTTTTGACATATCAGTTACATTATTCTCTTTTGCAACTTTTGACCATTCTACATATTTATCTTTTGTAGCTATTAGAGCCTCTTTAAAGTCATTGAGTTTACCACTCTTAATCAAATAGTTTGCTTTTGTACTTGATCTTTCGGCATTTACTTGAATATAAACAGTAAAATCATCACTCTTTCCCTTACTTGCTTCAATTTCATAATTTTTATTGAAGTAACTCATGGTGTAACTATTAATAACTTCTTGAGCATTTATTAGTCCAGGAAATATTACTAAAAAGGACAAAATTGTAAAGTTTCTTTTCATAATGATTTTTTTTATTTAATATTTATTTTAGTCATATATATAAAATCAAAAATAATTATAATAATCAGTAACAAATTACTTAATACCGTAAATCGCAAAAAATTTAAATTTATATACCATTTTGTGTTTATCACTAATCATCAAAATGTTTAGTGATAAAGAATGACGATTTAGCTATTTCTTCATTTTCCCTTAAAAATAAAGAAAGTTGAAAAATAAAAATTCAGTGTTTTTACCTAATTTTATATAATTAGATTGCATCTTTTCTTAAAACCAAAATCCCGACTCTCCTCAGGAATTTTTACTTTTAATTTCCTTAATATCATATTTCTTATCTCGGATCCGGTTCATCAGGAAGAAATTCCTTGGTTGAGCATCCTAATGCTATTGCAATTAAATTTAGATGGTTTAAATTATCTTTTACTTTTTCAGATGGTGCTTCTATCTGTGAAATAAATCCAATACTCTTCCCAATAAAAAGAGATAGCTCCTACTGAGTAATACTTATTGATTCTCGTATTTCTTCAACACGTTTTAGAAAAATTAGGCTTTATCATTATAAGTGAGGGATTTTGAGGGTTATTATTTTTTTTTAAAAAAAATTAAATTTCGTTACTTTGCAGCAGGATATTACTGATTATTATCATTAGTCAATACCTGAAACACATGATGAAAACAAACGACAATGCAATGAAACTAAGATTTTATCTTATGCGCAGTTTTTTACTGCTCATTCATTTAGTATTGTATTCATCATACTTTTCAGCTCAGAATTACAGAACAGTATCCTACGCAGTAAAAAATAAAGAAAATTTAACATATCATAAAAATTCTAAATACTGTTCATCCGGATCCACAAAAGTTTATATAAAACCAGGAACAGTCATAGTTGGTCATTTCAACGTCAGCCAGAAAAATATTCCATCCAAAGAAAAACAGAAAAAGCAATCAAAAAAAACTGTAAGCTCGATCTACAGACAGAAAAGGAAATTTAAAAAGCAATATGACAAGCCCGCTTTAATTGTCAATAACTCTTTTTCTTCAAGTCTTATCATCCGAAAAAGCAGACATCTATTTGTAAACCATACTTCAAAGCATCATGCTGTAATAATTCCTGCTTCATTTTTATATAAATGTATATTGCCTTGCAATATATTTCTTAAGATACATTATCTCATCTCAGATAAAGAAAAGAAAATCATCTACAGATCTTACCGGTTTTTCAGTAACGTCTGTAAATATTCTTCTTCGCAAAGGGGACCTCCTTACAGCAATACATAAAACAGCATTCACATCAGTATACATTTATGATATATAAATGTATTCAGTGAAGTATTTAAAACAAATCAAATGAAAAAAAAATTATGTATAAAGAAATACACTTACTTTGTAAGCTGGGTCTACTTTGCCTGCTTACCTTCTTTTCAGTTGCCCTACCAGCACAAACCAATTATTTTGTTAAATCGGGAGGTACCGGTAACGGGACATCCTGGGACGATCCCTTAGGAAGTATACCTGCTCTAAATAACAGCCTGAACAATGTTCACATCTATATAGCTGAGGGAGATTATTATCATATCAATTCTGCTTATTCTTATATTGGCAATAATGTTGTCATCCAGGGAGGTTTTTCAAAAGATGCTACGGGAACTGATTTGTCGGGTTACAATCCTGAGGTTTATATTTCAAGAATTTCGAAAGCATCAACAATACGATTTATTAATATAACTGCTACTGATAATAATTTCAGCAACAATAAACTGACTGTTAAAGGTATCTATTTTCAAAGTACAGGAACTACGGCAACACCGGGAAGCATCATTAATCACGAGGCAGGTACACGCTATTACCAATTAAAGGTAGAAGACTGCAAAATTCATGATTCAAGAGGAAGCTCGGGCTTTTTCCGCATAGCAGTCGGTAACAGCGGTAAGGCTACTCATTGGTTTCATAACAATAAATTTTACAGAAATACAATGGGTGCTACAGGACCATTTGAATACACAACGGTCAATGGTGACGTAAAAGTCTTATTAAGTAACAATCTTTTTGGCGAAGGTAATGCCACAGACGGCACAGGGTTTTATGCTACCTCAGCAGGGAACAGTACTACAAGCCAGGCGCGTTTTTATATCATCGGAAATGTATTTTCATGTGGAACTGCAAACTCCACAACCGGAGGGATTTATCTGACAGCATCAGGAAATACAATCATTAAAAATAATGTTTTTCTGGGAATTCGCGGGACAAACTATGGAGGGGCTATTTTTGCAACAAACGTTCGGGGGCTGCAGATTGAAGACAATTATTTTATTCAGAACTTTACCAATAACACAGGTGTCGGAGCAGGAGGAGCAATCGCGATAGAAACTGCAATCAATTCCGGTACAATTGTTACAACAAACCATATTAAAAATAATTTTTTCTATGAAAACAAAGTAAGTACCAATACCGGAGGAGGAAGTGCTATTTCATTTGCTACAGGAGCTGTCGGAACAGGGGCAAATTATGATATTGAAGGTAATATCTTCGCTTACAATAATGCCCTACAGGGAACAGGCGCAGGAAGACAGGCGGTAATCCAAACCAGAGGAAGCACCATCGGAAATATAAGAAATAATATTTTTTACGGGAATAAAAACAGTGGTGGAGATCAGGATATTTATGCAGAGATCAAAGCGGCATCTGCAAATAATGTCGCCGGTGTTATAGATAATAACAAATTCCAGCTTACCAATGCTTCAGCTTATACCGGTAATAATCTCCAAATTAAAATATCCGCAGGTACGGGTAATACTTATGGTACTACTGCAGCTGACATTGCAGATTTGAATGCAGAAGATTTTATGATTGACTGTTATACCGGCAGTGTAGGTTGCTTTAAAATAGATGACAGCAATGCTGCCGTTTCTAAAATCTCAAAGTTTGGAATTTCAACATTCACATCTCAGGCTCAAAACTGGCCTCAGAAAGATATTGATGGGAAGGATATCAATAATGGAGTAATGGTGCTTGCATCAAATACAAAACCTTTTGTGGTAACAAGAGTTAAAAATCCCGCAGAAGTGCTGGGAACAGATTCAGAATTAAAAGGTGCAATTGCATATGACACTGAAAGAAAATGCCTTATGCTGTTTGATGGTGATCAATGGGACTGCATTGCAAAAGGATGTGACAGATCTATTTATGATGTATTAGAAAGTATCAAGGCTCAATTAGGAACATCTAAAAATTAATAATATGAAAAGTATAGTATTGTCAATTCTCATTATGCTGACCGGAACCATAAAATCTCAGATTATCATTGGTGACAATAATCCTGAGTCTGTATCTACAGACAGTAAGGTACTTCTTTCTTTCAGTTCAGAAAATATGGGAATCATACTCCCTATCATCGATTCAGCTAACGAAAATGCAGCGGCAAATAATACGGTAAGAGTACCGGGAGCACTGTATGTAAGCCGTGCAGGGAGAAGTATCAGAGTTTATGCTTTTCCGTCGGTTCAGGATCCCACAGGTATAATATCTCTTACTTCTCCTTTACCATCAGCTGTTGCATTACCAACAGCAAACGCTTTAGAAGAAACTACGCAAAATACAGGAGTGATTATGGGTGCTGTGGAAACGACCCAGAATGGCATCCTGGTATTGGAACACGAAGCAAAAACTTTGGTTCTTCCTTTAATAGGGACCGTTGCTCAGCCTCCTCATAAATTTGTAAAAAGTCCATACATTGGAACGATTGGTTTTGCTGAGACTGAAAATGCTGTATTTCCTACTACTAAACCAACTAAAAAAATGTTATGGGTATATAACGGAGGAGATAACAGTATCAATGGCGCAGGTCAGTGGCATATGTGGAGAGCAGGTGTTGAGATGCCTCCTACCGGAGTCATCGATCAGAGCTATTTAGATAATCTGCCTTAAAAGAATTTAAAATTTATTAATTCTTCTCCTAAAATCAAGTTTCATAAATTCACTCGATGAAGAATCATCTGAATTGGAATAAACAGAGACCAGATCTTATGATCTGGTCTCTTTGTTGAAATACATCAATATTTCAACAAATATATTGGATTATGGATTGTGGTATCACTGATTACATTTTTTTCTCTTAAAAACCTGTTATCTTTAGCCCCGATTGAAGCATTTGCCTGAGCTCATTTTTCTTAAAAAGAAAAATAGCGAGTGCGGAAAGCGGGATCAGGCTCCCGAAAATCAATTGCAAATAGTAAGAAAGTTTTGATTCCTCATATGGATCCTGATCATTGATTCAGATTTTAATTCGCTGTAAATACTTTTCTCAAAAGCTTCCACTTCGTTAAGTTTAAAATCAATAAAATCGGCAATTTTCACTACGGAAAAGTAAAAATCACTATATACAGACATATCAACTGTATTTCCAAAACGCGGTAGATAAGCTTTTAAAAAAGGAAGCGTTTTCTGATGAAGGTCATAATCGAGGCAATATCCGTTTTTTTCTTTCAGTGTAATGATTTCATAATGATTGAGATAATCAAGGATGCTCTCATTTTCTTTCATACTCATCTGATGTTTATGAAAATATGCATTGATTTTATCCAATATACATTGGGCGTATTCCATCATTGAAATGATTTTGGGTTCTGACACCTGACTGATCTGTGTCTTGGAATTTTTTGAGTTATCATCGATATTAAACGAGATTCCATAATTTTCAAGCGACGAAAAAAAACAGTTTTTTACCTGGACTGAGGCATCGGCCTGTAATATATCACCGGAAAAACTGTAACTTAAATAGGGTTTGTACAGTGCTGCAAAACTTTTAAGAAAATCAATTTCACTGGTGTTATAATACTCTTCAAACCACAACTCGAGATTATTGTAATAATTTTTTTCGAATTCTCTAAAATTTAAATAAAACGGTAATTCCATGTCCTTAAGATTATATTGCAAATCTATCAGTGTAATGCGACAAAACTTGACGCATTATATTTTGTTTTATTTAAATCATGTTTTACATCAGTAACAACTGATGATCTGATGGGTTTACTATTTTTATGGATCGGATAGAACCTATCCTGATCTGTGGAATATGTTTAAATATTTGAATTTCTTCCAATTTTTTTTTAGCGGTACAGAGTTTGAAAAACAAAGTGTGATTGCCTAAGAATAAATTATAAAAAAAATGTGTACAAATAAAAATTTGTACACATCGATCATTTTATAAGTAATGAAATTATTTTCCAGGCCAGATACCTTCGTAGGCAGCTCCGCCATAATTAATTTTTTCTGCACTTACGATAAAGCTGATCAGCATCGAATTCTGATCTACTGCATCAAAGTCTACTTCATGTTGAATGACATATCCGTTTTCCCAGTTTAAAGTGATCAGTGTCCCTTCTTCATGAGATTTGTTAAATGTAATTTCTCCTGAAGTCGGTTTATACTTACCATTAAGCAAACTTTCCAGGATTTCAGATTTTTCTGTTGCTTCAATTGTTAATTTGATAATCGCATTGGAAGGATCTGAAGCTACACGTCCCGAAACATCCGTAGATCTTGATACGCTGTAATTAAGCTTTAATAATTTCTGTCCTTCGCTTCCGTTGAATTTTAAGATTCCTCTTGAATTGTCTGCCATGTTTTGTAAATGTTAAACTGTTAATATTTTGTGATTTGATGTTATATCTATAGCGAAGATAGAGCCAAAAAGGAGTTATAAAAACTTAAACAGCAGTTATCTGAGATTTTGTAGTAAAACTACGATTTCATGTAGTAGAATTACGACCTCAGTCAACATAATAGAAAAACCCTTTGTTGATAAGGGTTCCCTAACAATCAGACTATATAAATTTCACCTTAAAAGGAGAAATTTAAGACTTTTTTAGGAAGGATTAACAACTGTTAACAGATGGTCTTTTATGAGATAGACTTTAAATATTGCTACTCTTAAAGAGTAAAGTCTTCCGGCATTGCCGTGATTAGGAATAACTTTATATCAACTTATTTATTTTAAAGTCAGTAGAATACAATACATTGTATTGGGTATAAGAATGACTGATTTCCAGCTCTTTTATGGTTCCGTCTATTTTTGAAACTATATACTTTCCTGCAAAATTACTTATTTCAGAAGGCGAACTCTGATACAGGATAACCTCATCTGCATTTTTAGAAACATCAGCGGTCTGCTCAATATTTATCTCACCTGACTGATTTTCCAGAGTCATTTTAAAGTGAGATTTTCCATTTTTAAAATCATTCCTGATATTGGCAAAATAGGTTTTGATCAGCCAGTCTTCTTTCATTTTTTTCTGAAACAATTCCTGATTATGAACTACATACTCAAATTCTTCAATATAAATCCTGGCATACTGATCTGGAAACTGATCTAATAGTTTTTCTTTAATTTCCGGAAATCGTTCAAATGTTTCTTTCAAGAGAGCAACAGTCAGAATTTCGCCTTTTGAGTCCGTACAAATTTCAATCGGGCTGACAGCCTGAATGCAGGCAATGGCAAGATCACCAATCTTTGTCTCTTTTTGATTTGAAAAATAATTCTTTGACAAAATAAAAGTATGCTGACTGAATTCATTTTTTATCCACTGCAAAGAAAATTGATAAGAAAATGAGTTTTCAGTTTTTATCCCGTCACTGAAAGATGATTCCGTAACATGTACCTGGTATTCACTTTTATCATTTTCAGGATTGAAAATAATTTTTGGATTTCTTTCAACGCTTTTGAATACAGCATCATTTCTCGAATTATACTGCTGAACAGTAAAATGATCCGGTAAAAACAGTTTTTTTCCGGCAACAAGATGTTCAACAATATAATCCTGTCCGGCACAATTGCTGTTGTGAAATTCTTTAATATATAAAGGGTTTTCCAGATTTATTTGCTCGGCAATACTCTGCAGGGTATCACCGTGACGGATGAAATGAAGAATGATCAATGTATTTTATCTTTTTGTGTTATTTGTTTTTATGATTCTGAATTTTTTATTCTGGTTTTATGGACAAACCCTTTATTTCCTTTATCTGTTTTTATATAAAACCAGTCTCCTGATGTATTGATTACATGAACACGCTCCCCCGAATTTATTTTCTGTAAGATCTGTGATGACGTGTTTTTTTCTTTTCTAAGATTGGTGTAACCATCGGGATCCTGAACGAAATATCCAGCAGTGTCAGCATTCATATTCTCTATCCTGCATTTCTTATTTCTCTCGTTCTCCGCCGGAATCTGATTAATTTTTCCTGACCATCCTGATTTAGTAATATCTATATTCTGAGAAACATCACAAATATATTTCACGGCATTTGCTGAAAGATCCAACATTGTTTTATAAACAATTTTCTTTAAGAACCATGAATTATTTTCCGGTACGAGGATCATCTCTTTTTCATCGTATCCTCTGTCAGGAAATGAAGTTTTTATCGATAGACCTTTACCATGAGAAAGTTTAGAGATATCACTGATAATATGACCTCCGTCTTCTGAAAAATTCGTGGTCTCCAAAACCAATTGGTAATTTCCTTTTTTATCACCCAGGAAAACAAAAAAATCATTTCCTCTGTAAGCTTTGCTGCTTACCATACGATCTGAAACTCCGTCATTATTGACATCAAATGATTTAATAAAAAAATCATCATTATTTTCATAGGTGCTGAATGTACTTCTTTTTTTTTCCGGAGAAAAATTTTCACCTGAAATCTCAGCAATAATATTTTGCTTTTCTTCATTCAGATGTCTGGCAAAAACTTCATCATACTTAAAAGCAGGACCTGAGGTAAGAAAAGACAGAACATGCTTAGCTTTTTGACCATCAAGATCATTAATGATCTGGTACCTGTCATTTTTCTTGATGTAATCTACCGTCTGATTCTTAAAATAATTTACGGCATCCGCTTCCCATTTCCCGTTTTCTGCTATAGAAATAATTCCCTTTTCATATTTTCGGTACTGCGGTTTTTCCAGAAGGGAAAACCAGTATTTTATATATTGTTCAGAGTTTTTATACAACTTTTCAGGAGCCTGTCTGGTATCATTCCAGCCAAAAGTACCCTTGAATGAAACAAAGTCTTTTGGGAAATTTTCTAAAAATTCCTTTTCATTTTTTTCTGAAAATGAATTCTGTATTACAGTTTCCTTATTTGCAGTATTCTTTTCCTGTGAGGGACTGTTACAGGAAATCAAAACGGCAAAAAATATGCTCAGCAGTTTATTCATAAGCTTCTGTTATAATAATTTGCGCACCCTCAATACCTTTCTCTTCAACGTAGTCAAAGATTTCTTTCAGTTTATCCCTGCTTCCTCCCACAGAATCGGTTGACTTGGTTCCTCCGGGAAGCAGGCAGCCTTCAGTATCGGCAGCAGTATTTCCTGAATGAATTAAGATAGCCCTGCTGACTGATACAACATCATTAGAGAGTTTTAAAGCTTTAGCGAATTTAGTACCTGAATGCCACTCCAGTTTGTAAGTACCGATCGGTACCCTCTGCTCCATTCCGGAAACCGTAGTATCCGGCCCTTTTTCTTCCAGAATATATCCGGAAACAGTCGAACCGTCTATTGTAAACTCACCAATGGTCGATTTATCCGTCTGCCATTTTCTTGTAAGTCTTATGATGGCTGCATCTGATGAAGTTGCAGTGGTATTTGCACAGTCTTCAGGATAACCGAATATTTTTTTAATTTCTTTCAGGTAGTCTCTTCTCTCCTGTCTTCCGTTTCCTCCACCGTTAACCAACCAGCTGATGGTATCGACATAATCTTTATCGGCAAGAAGGTTCATATTGATGCTCGCATACGTTTCAGTTCCGTCAGGAGTCGAAACCTGCGCTTTCGGAAATTTTTTACCTACAGATTTATCATACTGACTGTATGATGTATCCGGCACTGTCCATTCTGTACCACTATTCAAAACTTTCCCCTGAGTCCAGAACCAGCCTGCCGAATCAACTGCCAGATCAAGTTCTGTGGCTACTCTGAGAGGGCTTGCAACTACATCTTCCCCCGAATAAGCTTTATATTTTTTGTAATTATTCTTCCAGGTAAGCTGCATAAGCCCTTTACCCTTATATTTTTCTCCGTCTCCTACAGCAGTGTTCCCGTTTTTAGAAGCATCTGCATGGCGCCCCGGATCATATTTTGCCCCATTGGCAAATTCTAATGTAGTCGTGAATTTAGCACTTTCATGATAAACCTGGGCAAGAAAATGAATCTTCCGGATACAGGTATTGATCTCATATTCTTTGAATTTTTCATTTATTTTAGCTAAGAAGCTTGCATTGGTTTTATCATCCAGGTTACAGTTATCTGCATAAAACAATCCGGTTGTATTGGATATCCCTTCTGATTCTCTCAGCTTTTTGAGGATAGATTCAAATTCTGTGATGGTAATATCCCGATTACAGAAACAATTTTTTCCTACAACAAAATAAGCTCCGTCCGCTTTCAGAAACTCTTTATCATGTTGCTTCTGTCCCTGGGCTTTTGCCTGAAGGTATAAGAGTTCTTTTTCTTTTTTATATAATTTAAAGGTAATGGTGTCATCTTTCCGGTAACTTTTTATTTCAAGTGTCTTGACGATATCGTCAACGTAAGCACTTTTACCGGCTGCTATTTTTTGATTGGCCGCATTTCCATTTTTAGCATTTCTGAGAATTGTTTCCGCTACCGTTTTTTTAGAATTTTCGTCAGTTACATTATTCGGACCTCCAAATTTATAGGTGTATTCACCGTCTTCTTTTCCTTTGGATATTTTTTCTTTCCACTGTTTCAGTTCATCATCAGATTTGGGTCTCAGGATGATTGGAATTTTCACCATTCCGGAATCAACAGTACCTTTAAATTCTGTCTTTTCTGTTCCCTGGACTTCTCCGGCCGGTGCCGTCTGTTCCATTTGTGCTTCAGTGATCTCCAATGCCTGAAGTACTGCATTCGGGGAACCTTTTATAAGCCCGTCTTTTTCTTTGATGATAATGGTCGCCTGCTTGCCGTTGAGACCTGATGTTTTTGCTACCAGGTACATTTTTGTATCCAGTGGAGCACTGTTTATTTTTGTGAATTCTACGCCCAGTTTAAAAGTCTGGATCGTCACTTTATCACCTCTGTTATAAACATCTTTAGTCAGCCCCTGCTTGATGGCGTCTAAAGTAGTATACTCTTTTTTATCACTCAAAGCTTTTACTCCGGGTTTATCCAGAATAATTTGTGCAACTCTGGCCTTTTCAGCATCTGTCGAGGTTTTGTTTCCGTTGCTTCCCACGGTATATTCGAACGTTCCTGCTGCTTCTCCCGTTTTTTTTACATATTCTTTTTTAGCGAAATAGGCATCTAAAAGATCTTCAACTCCTGAATCCTGGACAACACTTACGGTTCTGCCGCCTGCAGGCTGCTGTGCGGGAGCCTGTGCAGGAGTAATCGTCCCCTTGGATTCTGCCCAGTCCCAAAGCTCTTTCACATAATCTCTGACATTATCAACAATACCTTTTTCCTCTTTTTGTGACTGAGGCTTTTCAGCTGCAGGCGAATTTGCTGCTCTGGCAGGTGCATTTCCCGATGGAGCGGGTGCACGCTGAGCAGGAGCAGGGTTAGCCACAGGTTGCTGTGGTCTCGGTTGGGAATTCGGGACAGGCGTACGCAGAGGATTGTTTACATTCACATTTTCAGTCGCATGTTTTCTGTCCTGAAAATATTCCACTGTGACATAAAATTCAAGCTGCTGAGGATTCGTTTCTCCCTGCATCGCTTTTTGCATCAATGCCCGGGTTAACATAAATTCCGCTACGGCAACTCCACCTGAATCAACGGTTGCTTCTTTTGTCTCAATTAAAAGATTTCCGGCATCATGACCATTGCCTGATGCATCATCCTCCCAAAGAGAAAATTTCAGTTTTTGACCTGTCAGGTTCACGCACTGTGCTCTGGCACGCATCTTTTCTGTAAAACTGAATACTGTTCCCGGTGAATCATCGACATATTGAAGTTCAACTTTATTAATTTTCGGAACTTCTACAGGTTGAGGCGAAATTTCAATGGATGACGGTCCGTCTCCCTCGGATTCATAAAGATAAGCCTCCAGGCGGTAAGTGTTTTTTTGAGCTACCTCACCGAATGTGAAAGTCCCTGAACCTGTTTTCTTAATATTGGTCGTAGTAAACCTTCCGTTGGTACGTTTTTTAAACAGTTCCCAGGTTACTCCCGCAGGATTCCGCTGTGATTGCGGTGTCGCAGGATACCAGTCTGTAATACTGTATGTGGTTTCCTCTCCTACTTTTGGAGAAGAATTTCCGGATATTCTTGAAACTCCTCTTTTTGACATTGCAGAAATTTTTAATTTAATATGCGTCTAATTCGCTTTCAAAAACTGTTTCTTTAAAGTCATTCACATCCACAAGAGGATTCATATGCCTGATGATTTTCTCATCGGCATTTTTTACATTCTGTTTACTCATTTCACCACGCTGACCATGATCTTTGATGGTAATTTTACCTCCGACAGTACATTGCAATTCAGAAACTTCCGTCACCGCTTTTTTACCCATGACCAAAACTTTATCATAGGTTTTCTGCCATTTTCCGGCTGGAGCATAGGAACAGGGAAGGTATCCGCCGGAGCTTGGTTTAAGCTTGCATTTCCCGAAACTCGGGCCCGGAGGGTTGAACTGAAGATCATCTTCTGTCACGGCAAGATAATCTGCGCTGCCCGCTGCATCATTCCAATAATGTTTTTGATGAACGGTCACTTTAAGCTGTGGGAACTGATCACCCTGATTACACTGGCACTTCCCTTTCTGTACGACGAAATGCTTGCCGTCATGAGATGATGATTGCTCTGACATATTTGTGATGTTTGGTACTCAAAGATAACGAAAAGTTACTTAACATAAAAAAAATGGAAAATATATTTTCCATTTTTTTATGTTATAAGTAATTAATGTTGAGTATATTCCGGCTCTTCTACAGGTAATGCAGATGGCATGAAATATTCATTTAGCCAGTAAAATTCCTGTCCGTTCTGCTCAATCTTTACTGCCGGATTTTTCCTGTGGGTAAGCATTCTTTCCGCTAGTACTTTGTAAGATTTAAAATAAGACTTAGCTTCTTCATTGGTAATAATCTTTGATTTTTTCCAGCCTTTCAATTTAAACTTAGACATCTTTTCTTCATCAGAATTATTAAAACCTGTACTGATTCCTACCGCATAGGACATAGGCTGCTCATAAAGCTCGCTTTTATCTAAAAATTTCAGGGTCGGGTTATATTTTTTGAGAAGTTTCACATATTCTTTCAATGCTCTTGACTGTTTAAAATCAGTTCTGGCAGCACCCGTATTTTCGTATACTTCAGAATAAAATGCTTTAAGCTGATCAAATTCTGCTTCAGAAATCAAGATTCCTTTTTCCATTCCCGGTTTGAAATCCAGTAATTCTTTAGGAATATATCCTTTCACCAAAAATGGATTTCCATAATTGATTAACTGTGCTGCAATACCGTAAGGAACAGGATTTGTTACTCCCGGATACATATATTTATATTTGAAATCAACTTCGGTTCTTCCGGCTCCAACTGAACTGTGAAATTTTTCGTTGAGTGACTGATCAATCTTCATGTTGTCTTCCGTTAACTGAACGATCAGGCTGTCTACCGCTTTTTTCAGAAACCCGGGAGTTCCTATATCACCTTTTTTTGGAAAAATAACAAAGCCCGGAGCCATACTCTGTTTTGGGAAATCCAGAGAATAGAACCCTTCATCACCTTCGATAAGATTAAAATTGTTCTTATTCAAAACATCGCTCTGATTGATTATTTTCTGCTTTTTGAGTTCGGCAACGTTTTTAGCCGTATTGGTCACGATATTTTCAGCCGTCAGAACAAAATCATTATACGTATCTGAAGAACGGGCATTTGTCTGGAACATGATCAGTTTTGCCTGCGCCTGGGTCAGTGAATTGATCACTCCATACATATTTCCGCTGCCGTTGGCAGAAGTACCTATGGTGATCACAATATTGGTTTCATCCGGAACTTCAGAAAGTAAATTTCCGGCAGCAGTCAACCCTTCATTGACAGGTTGATTTCCTCCTGTACTCTGACAGTTCATTTCATTAATCTTTACATCGATAAATTCAGTTATTTTGCTGTAATCTTTACTTAATGGTGACGGCATCACATTTTCTCCACATGGATTATTTTTATAAAGTACTACTCCATATTTAACTGAATTAAAATAAGACGGCGTTTCAAATCTCAACTGGAGATCCTGCAACAGTGACTTTACTATAGGGGTATAAGGAGCATTGGAAGCACTCACATCCAAAACAAAAACAATATTTGCTTTCCTGTTTTTTTCAATAATCTCTCTGTAACGGTCAAAGTAAATCTCATCCCCTAAAACATTGGAAACATAATTCTTACTGTAATCTAAAACGTTGGTGAAATATTTTGTCTTTACATCTCCCGAAATCGTATCGTTCAGAGACAAATTAACAGGGAAAATATTTTCAAGCGGTGTCCTTTTATCAACATCAGTAAGAAAAATTGCAGTCCTTTTATCTGCATCGGTTCCCCCCGGTGAACCTTCGTGAATTCCGTATGCAGTTTCTTTGATACCGGTTGGATTTTTCATTTTTACGGCTGAACGTTCACCCCAATGAGAAATCACATCAGAACTCACCCAGCCATAAATACCGGTACTGATACTATCCAGATCAACTGTTGATTTTTTACCTACCAAAAATCTTTTGTTATTTTCCGCCATTTTATAGACGTAAACCATCTGTCCGTTGGGAATTTTTACGTCGGCAGCCTCAATAAGACTGGGAGAGTTAAACACAATGATCGAATCATTTTTATAATATCTTTCAGAATGCTTAATCACTTCAGGGCTGTTCGGAACTACTGCAACCTTTACAGGAAACCCTGTCTTTTCGCTTTTCAGAGAACTGTTCCAGAGAAGAAGGTCAGATTCCGGAATCCAACCGTAAGTTTTGACAGATTTTGATGAAACCTTTTTCATCAGGGCATCCGGGATATACTCAGCTACTTTTACCATACCGTCCCTGTTCTTGAGAACCATAAGAGGCTCTAAAAATTTAACTTCCTTGTATGATTTTTCATCGCTTTTGTCCAGATATGCCGTATTTCTTGATCTGTCTGAGATGGCAATCCAGGGAACAGATTTTTTAGAAAAACCGTCGACAACAGGAGTTTTATCAATCTGGCCATACTGTTTGGGCTCAGGTGTTTTTCTGGACGGTAATTTTACCTGACAGCCTGTCAGCAATATCGATAAACCTATATAGTAAGCCGCTGGAGGAAATCTATTTTTCATCTTAATTTTCTTTATAGTTGATTTGGTAACCCGGAAAAAAACCGGAACGATAATTTATTTGCTTTGGTTGATTTCTACTTTTGTAACACAACTGGCTTCGTCATAGTTAAGCTTAACCGTCTGAATCACATTATTTTTATCAAACTGCAGTCCTGCACAGTAGAGATAAAAGTTATTGATCTTACTGTCACTTACCTGAACAATCGTATTTTCATTATTACATAAATATTTACTCAGCAAATAATTATAATTCATATTGAAACTGTTACCGTTGGCTATTTGCTGAAGACGGTATTTGAAATCATTATCTTTCTGCTCATAAAAATCATCTGCCGCTACCGTCTCTTCTACTTCATTGTATTCTGCGATGATTCTTATTTTATGATAAATAGGGTCTTTGTCTACATCTGTAAGCAATTCCACCACATAATCTCCCGGTTTCTTGTAAGAATATGTTGTGAGCTTGTCTTTTGAATCTATTCCGGTTCCTGTATTTTCACCAAATTTCCATGTAAACAGCTTGCCTTCTGATATTGCTCTGAAATTAACATTTTCAAACTGATACGCCTGTGTAGGTGCTTCAATAATTGTCGCTCTGGTAAGGCTGTCCTTTCTTTCAACACGTCTTGATGAGACCACAATAGGATATGTCTTGGTATACTTATCATCAATAATCAATGTCACACTGTAATAACCGGGTTTTGTAAAAAAATGATAACCCTTTTTCTTATCAGAACCATCACCGTCTGCAAAGTTCCATTTTCTCTGTTTGGCGAATGGTGTTTTATCCTCGAAATGGAGTGTATCACCTACGGTCAATGATAATGGATATACTGCTCCTACAATATCATCCGAGGAGTGAATAACTTTTTTTTGCAGCCACAAAGCAATAAGGGCAGCTAACAGCAAAGTTGCGACGACCGCAATGATGATGTTTTTCCTGTTCTTCTGAAAATAGTTCATAGTTAATTTTTGTGATGTGTTTTTGTGTTTTCGTCCTGCTATCTTGACTTTAGTGCAATATTTTTCTCAAACAGCCTCTGCTCATTGGTTTTATAACCTGTTTCACAGTTTTTTAGGGTTACTTCAAGTCTTTTAACATCTTCTGTCATATTTTTAACAGTGGTTTTATCTTCCATGTACATGATATAGAAGTCACCTATCAACGGATACCCCTCAATTCTTTCATCCGGAGTAGGAAACCTCTTTTTTGTTGACAGGATAAAATCTGTATTTTTTTCAATATCATGAATTTTCATGGCTTCAGAATTTTCAGCATCCAGGCTTGAAATTTTCATAAAAGTACTGTCAACGATTGCCTGAATATTCTTTTGCTCTGTATCAAACTTTGATTTTTGCTCCAACCTTTTTAAGGTAAGAACATCTGATGAATTGAAGGGCGATTCAAACCCATTAAGGAAAATGATCCCTAAAAAAAGCATGGCTGCTAAAAGCATGAGAATCAGATATAAAAACTGAAAACGCTTTTCCTTCTTTGATAATGTAATTTGTCCCTGCATAATCTTCGTATTTTGATAACCTTATCTTCTCCTTCTTCCGGTAAATTTCCTTGTGGGATCTACTTTAAGATCCCTCATAACTCCCTCATTCTTACCCTGACATCTCATAAGCTGACCTCTGAGAGACTCCTTATTACTGGCAACATCGATTATTTTAGTTTTAAGATCAAGCATGGGTTCAATATTTTTCAACAGGACCGCATAATGCCGCAAGTTACCGGCGCTGTCAGCTCCCATGAAACTTCGGGCATCATAAATTTCATCCGTAATTTGAGTTCTCAGCATATTATCATTCTTTACTTTATTAATGTCCAGCAGAGTCAGAAGCTGATGAATACTGTCAACTTTAATGTTCAGTACTTTACTGCGGCCTAAAAGCTGATCATACAGCTCAGCCTCATCTTCCATGCCCAGCCGCTGGGTATGGTAACTTTTAAAAAAGAAAAAAACGGTACAGAAAGATATTAATGATAAAACAGCGAAGGACAGGATAAATTTCCAAATACCTACCCTGACATCGGATTTGTTTAATTTTTTATCTCTGATTATAGACATACTTGTGATTTGATTTGGAATGTGAAAATAAATAAAATAAATACATAAACAAAATTAAATATAAAGTTTACAACATATTTTCAATTATTTAATATTAAGTTTAATTTCACAATCCGAAAGATTTTCATACTTTAGTCATCAGAATTTTATTTTATTATCACCAAATCATCAAAAATAAAATGAGTAAACTATTAACCAACACGGTTCGGTTTTCAATTGCCGACAGCGATTTTTATTTTAAAAAAATAATGGTCAAAACACTGTTGGAAAATCCTTTTAACATGCTGCTTAATGACTGCAACAACGGCCATGAGCTTATCAACAGAATCTACAGAAGACAGGAAGATGTTTTTATCATAGAGCTTTTTATGCCAGTACTGAGTGGTCTGGAAGCCATCAAGTTTATCCGGAAAAACAACGAAGAAACTCCTATTATCACCTATTCAGGGACGTACCAGGAAGACATGGCCGATATTTTAGAAAAAATACCAAATATCTATTACTGCCAGAAAAACAGCAATATCATCAAAGACCTTATCAAAGGACAGATTACATCACAGGAGTTTGATTATAAGGCTTATTCCGAAAACTGGAAACAGCAACCGCTCGCCGTTCAGGAGTACATGAACAGACAGAAAAAAAGTCAGCAGGATCTCTCTTCTACAGAAATACAACTGATGAAATTCTGTTATGAAGGCTTCAGTAACAAAGAGATAGGTGAACAGCTGAACCTGAGTACCAGAACGATTGACACTTATATTAACCGACTTACAGAAAAGCTCGGGCTTAAAACAAAACTGCACCTTATCCGCTTCTGTGTTGAAAACGGATATTATAATTCAAGTATGTAAAATGTCTTTTTACGGTGTAATACTCTACTAAATATAAAATTCTCAGCATCTTAACCGAAATATTTTCATTACTAATTTGTTACTATTCAATTTTTTTAACTAAATTTGCACACCTAAAATTTAAAATTAAAAAAGGAAATGACAAAGGCAGAATTGGTAAACACCATCTCAAATAAATTGGGAACAGAAAAGAATGAAACACAGAAAGTTGTAGAAGCTTTTATGCAGGAGATCAGGACTTCTATGTATAATGGAGACAATGTTTACTTAAGAGGTTTTGGATCTTTCATCGTTAAAACTAGAGCAGCTAAAACGGGAAGAAACATTTCTAAGAACACTGCAATAGAGATTCCTGCACATAATATCCCTGCTTTCAAACCATCAAAATCTTTTGTGGAGAAAGTAAAAACTAAAGTTGCAGTAAAATAAGAATAACAATTGAATATTAACTAGTTACACAAAAAAATTAACATTATGCCAAGCGGAAAGAAAAGAAAAAGACACAAGGTTGCAACACACAAGAGAAAGAAAAGAAGAAGAGCGAACAGACATAAGAAAAAATAATCTCAACTAGAGATTTTGTAATATAATAATATAGTTGGTGTTTATATTTTTTAATATTCACCAACTATATTTTTTGTTTGTTACCACAGGTTGAAGGAAAATTCAGAGATGAAAACTACAATTAAAATATAAACAGTTTACGTTATAAATAGTAAATTTAAAAAGTATAATACATCCTGCTGAATCTACTTTAATCTTAAAAATATCTTAAATCAAAATGAAGAAAGAACTAATAATTTCGCACGAAGATGAGCTCACCAAAATTGCTTTGCTGGAAGACGGAAGATTATGTGAACTTCATGAGGAAGAAGACAAAAATGATTTTGTAGTCGGAGATTTATTTATTGGAAAAGTAAAAAAGCTAGCTCCTAACCTTAATGCAGCATTCGTCAACATCGGCTATGATAAAGACGCCTTTTTGCATTATCAGGATCTCGGTCCCCAATATCTTACCTACAAAAAATTTTTAAAGGATACGGTTTCTAAAAAACAGAATACCTCAAGCTTAAAAAATTTCGAGTTACAACCCGAAATTGATAAAAACGGAAGCATCGACAAAGTCATCGCAAAAGAAGATGTTGTCATTTTACAGATTACCAAAGAGCCTATTTCTACAAAAGGCCCGAGAATATCTACTCAAATATCGCTTACAGGTCGTTTTTTGGTTTTAATACCTTTTGATAATAAAGTTTCAATCTCAAAAAAAATCGGCAGTTCTGAAGAAAAAATAAGACTCAGAACTTTAATTGACAGTATAAAGCCTGAAGGCTTTGGTGTTATTATCAGAACAGTCGCCGAAGGAAAAAAAGTTGCTGATCTTCACAATGACATGAATCAACTGATTCAAAAATGGGAAAATACGTTTAAGAATATCCAGAAAAATAAAGTCCCGTCTAAAGTATTAAGCGAAGATGATAAAGCCTCATCCATTTTAAGAGATAACTTCAATCAGGATTTTGTAAACGTCTTTTGTGACGATGAACAAATGGTTGAAGAAATGAAAAACTATCTGGAAGTCATTGCTCCTGAACGTAAAAATATTGTTCAGTTCTATGACTCCCATATTCCTCTCCTCGAATATTATAACGTTGAAAAGCAGCTTAAACAAAGCTTCGGAAAACACGTAAATATTCCAAGTTCAAAAGGTGCTTACCTTGTGATAGAACACACAGAAGCACTGCACGTAATTGACGTCAACTCCGGAAATAATATTACAGCCGGAAACACTGCCACAAAAGAACATGGTCTTCATGTGAACAAAATGGCAGCAACAGAGATCGCAAGACAGCTGCGTCTCCGTGATATGGGCGGTATTATCGTTGTCGATTTTATCGACATGACCAACCCCGATCACAGAAGAGATCTGTTTGAACATCTGAAAACAGAAATGAGCCGTGACAAAGCGCGCCATAAGATTCTGCCTCCAAGTAAATTTGGACTCATCCAGATTACCAGACAGAGAAACCGTCCGGAAAAGCAGATCGACATCAAAGAAGAAAACCCCAACAAAGACGGAGAAATTGTAGCCCCGATCGTAATTGTTGAGAAAATGGAAGATACCATCAGAACCATCATGCAGAAAGACAAAGGAAAACTTTACCTGCATGTACATCCTTTTGTAGAAGCTTTCCTTACAAAAGGTCTCAAAAGCATACAGATGAAATGGTTTTTGAAGTATAAAAAATGGGTCACCATTATCCCAAGGGATTCCTTCAAATATTTAGAATATAAAATCTACAATTCAAAAAAAGAAGAATTAAGCGGATATTCTAACTAAACAGACATACCAAGCCTTCAGATTTCTCCTGAAGGCTTTTTCTATTGAAAGATCAGCGTTACAGCATCAACATTTTAAAAGTGCTGAGATCACCTGCATACTGTAAAAACACAGCGTAATCAGTGAAGATAAGCAGGAAAGATATTCAGTGGAAAGTACCTGCCGTAAAATTACAGTTCATTAACATCAATTTTCTATTCTTTTTTATAAGATATATTAGTAATTTTGAGATATGGAAAGTTTTGGAAAAGATTTACTGCAAAAAATCAAAAAAGCCCAGCTCGGCGGCGCCCATGCGCACGGTGTTTTCTCTCCGCCCTTCCGCGAAGTTCTTACTCATGAACAAATTATAGAAAAAAATCCGAAATTTGCTGCCGTAAACATTGTTTTATATCTTAGAGAGAATGAGTGGTTTTTCCCATTGATTCAGCGGACAGAAAATGAACGCGACAGGCACAGCGGACAGATTTCCCTACCCGGTGGCAAACGTGAAGAATATGATCAGGATTTTGCAGAAACAGCAATCCGGGAGACTTCAGAAGAAATTGGCCTAGAGAAGCCGTATGTCAGAATCATCCGTGAGATGTCACCCATTTATATTCCGCCAAGTAATTTTTATGTATATCCTTACATCTCCTACTCCAAAAGAAATCCTGAGTTTATTTTGCAGGAGACGGAAGCGGTTGAAGTGATTGAATTCCCCATTACGTCATTTCTCAATCTTCCTCATTCACCGGAGATCATGGCATTACCGGGAGCCGGGGGAAAAGAAGTTCCAGTCATTAATTTTAACGGATACATTATCTGGGGAGCAACAGCAATGATACTCAGCGAATTCAGCCAGTTGATTAAAAAAATGTAACTTTGCAGATATTATGTTTAATTAAAAAATGGCGAAAAAGAACATATTTGCCGATTCGTTCGGCACTCCTTATTTTCTGAAAAGGTTTATCATTTTTATTCTGGGAATTATTTCTTACAGAAGATTCAATGGTTTCAATAAACTGAAAATTACTGGAACAGAAAATCTGGTGGATCTTCCTGATTCAAATGTACTTTTCGTTTCCAACCATCAGACTTATTTTGCCGATGTCGCAGCGATGTATCATGCGTTCTGCGCAGTAAATAACGGGTATTTAAATACGATCAAAAACCCTATTTATCTTCTGAACCCAAGAGTCGATTTTTACTATGTTGCAGCAGAAGAAACAATGAATAAAGGAATTCTTCCTAAAATCTTCAAAATTGCAGGTGCCGTAACCGTAAAAAGAACCTGGCGAGCAGAAGGTAAAAATGTCAACAGAATGGTCGATCTGAGTGAAATTGACAACATTATGAAAGCCCTTGACAACGGATGGGTAGCCACCTTCCCTCAAGGAACTACAGCCGCTTTTGCACAGGGTAGAAAAGGAACGGCAAAACTGATTAAAAATCAGCGCCCCATCGTTATTCCTATTAAAATAAACGGTTTCAGGAGAGCTTTTGACAAAAAAGGCCTGCGCGTGAAGGTAACAGGAGTGAAGCCTACCATGGAATTTAAAAAACCTTTAGATATCAATTACGACGAGGAAAATGCTCAACAGATTCTTTTAAAAATCATGACTGCTATAGAGCAGACAGAAGATTTCAATGTTCTTCACACGTATGACCAGGAAATCAAAGCAAAGAAATCTGAACAGCCCAATCCGTAAATTCAGAGTTATTATGAAAAAATTAATAGCATTAGTATTATTGATCATGATCACTGTATCATGCAACAGTCAGAAAATCTATTCAGATTTTGACATCAGTTATTCAAAAAGCGGCGGCTATGCACCGATTTATGAGAACCTTCTGATCAAGGGTAATGACGTTCATTATTCTTTCGAGGGACAACAGAAGAAATTCAAAACAAAATTTAAACTTACTCCCGAAGAAATTCAGAATCTGCATCAGGTTCTTGCTCAGAATAACTTCAGACATATCGCTGAGGATCATAAGAAAATCTACGACCATGTTGCAGTTTCCATCAATGTAAAGAATGGTGAAAACAGCGCCAATAAAACGGACGCCGGTATGATCATGCCTCAGTATAAGAAAAACTGGGATCAGGTTGTCAAAGTCTTTCAGGATATTATCAGTAAAAACGTAAAAAACACATAGTAAATTTGAAAACCCATTTCATTGCCATCGGTGGAAGCGCAATGCACAATTTAGCCATTGCCCTAAAAGATAAAGGATATGAAGTTTCAGGCTCAGATGATGCCATTTTTGAACCTTCGAAATCAAGACTTGAAAAAAAAGGTATCCTTCCTGAAGAACTGGGATGGTTCCCTGAGAAAATCACCCCTGATATTGATGCTGTCATTCTTGGAATGCATGCTCATCAGGACAATCCCGAACTGGCAAAAGCAAAAGAATCAGGACTAAAAATATATTCTTACCCGGAATTTTTATACCAGCAGTCTAAAAACAAAACACGCGTTGTGATCGCAGGTTCCCATGGTAAAACGACCATTACCTCAATGATTCTTCATGTTCTGAACTTCCATCAGAAAGAGGTAGATTTTATGGTCGGTGCCCAGCTGGAAGGTTTTGACTGCATGGTAAAACTTACTGAAGATAACGATTTTATGGTACTGGAAGGTGATGAATACCTTTCCTCTCCCATCGATCTGCGTTCAAAGTTCCTTCTTTACCAGTCGAATATCGCTTTAATGAGCGGAATTGCCTGGGATCATATTAATGTTTTCAAAACCTTTGATGATTACATCGAGCAGTTCAGAAGATTTGTGGCAAGCATCACACCAGGTGGACTTTTAGTATACAATGAAGAAGATCCGGAAGTGGTAAAAGTGGTAGAGAATGCTGATAATTATTTCAGAAAAATCCCTTACAAAACACCGCAATACCAACTGAATGAAGGTAAAGTTTATCTGAAAACTGAAATGGGAGATATTCCGCTTTCTGTTTTCGGTGCCCATAACCTGCTGAATCTTGAAGGGGCCAGAAATATCTGTCATCATCTTGGGATCATGGATGAAGACTTTTATGATGCTATTATGAGTTTCAAAGGGGCTTCAAAACGTCTTGAGAAAGTTGAAAGATCCGATAACGGAATTCTGTATAAAGATTTTGCACATGCTCCGAGTAAAGTGAAGGCAGCGGTCAAAGCATTCTGTGAACAGTTTAAAAATGAAAAAAAATACGGTTTCCTGGAACTGCACACCTACTCCAGTTTAAATCCGGTTTTCCTTGAACAGTATGATCATGCAATGAATGGTTTGGACGAGGCAATTGTTTTTTATTCTGAAGATGCTCTAAAAATCAAAAGAATGGAGCCTATCTCTCCGGATCTGATCAGAGAAAAATTTAAAAACGAAAATCTGAAAGTGTTTACCAATGCTGAAGAACTTCATGCCTACTGGGATTTACTTGATAAAAACCAGGGAGTGTATATGATGATGAGTTCAGGTAATTTTGGTGGATTAGATTTAACGAAGTAATTTTTCAACTATTTGAACGGGTAATTACAGGTGAAAATCCGGGTAAACTAATATTTAAATCAGTATTTTATTTTCAAAAACTCCTCTAAACATGATCATGAATTTATTGTCTAGGGAGAAAACAGATATTTAAGCGTAAAACTAAATAATTAGAAAATGAAAACCATTTTTGCAATTATATTTTCAATGTTTAGTTTGTTTTTATATTCTCAGAATGAAAAACCAAAAAGGAGTGCATATCGTTTGGAAATTGCAGCCACTGAAACCCACCAATACGAAATGGATGTAAAAGAAAGTCCGTATTTCGTAAAAGAAAAAATCCTACAGATATACTGTGGTGAAAAAATTTTTATAGAATGTGAAACTGATGCTTTGACGATAAGCAAAATGAAAGTTGTTGAAAACAATGTAAATCCTGAAAAAACCATCGTCATTGATTTTTCACAAAGTGCAGAAAACAGAAAAGATATCCGTACAGATTTATATGTGAAAAATCCCTTTTCTAAAAAGCTTATATATGATGCATCGATGTTTACTCCTATTAGCCAAAAATGGAAATCGACATCAATAATTCCTATTGATCCTAAACTCGAAAACTTTGAAATGTGGCCTCATTCAATTATTACTCTGGTTTTAGAAAATTGGAAACTGGAATAAGATAACCTCAATTTATTGCCTGTAAAAACTAAAAAACTCTTTCGGGTTATTCCGAAAGAGTTTCTTTTTATTTCAATTCACTGTTAAATATCTGCCACCGTATTCAGCATTTTTTCTTCCCATGCCGGATCTTTCGGATCAAAGAAAAATCGTTTTCCGGTATCCAGAGAACGGATGGTATTCATTTCATTTTCTGATAATTCAAAATCAAAAACATTGAAATTCTCTTCAATTCTTGAAGGCGTTACAGACTTTGGAATCACACAGAAACCTTCCTGCAGATGCCATCTCAAAATAACCTGGGCAACGGTCTTCTCATATTTTTCTGCAATATCTTTTAATTGAGCAGTATTCAGGAGTTCTTCATTTCCATTTCCAAGGGGGCTCCACGGTTGGGTGATGATTCTGTTTTCCCGATCATAGACCTGCAGTTCCTTCTGCTGAAAAACAGGATGCAGCTCAATCTGATTGACCACAGGCACAATTCCTGAATCAGCCTTTAATTCTTCCAGTTTCTCAACCGTAAAATTACAGACACCGATTGCTTTGATTTTTCCTTCATGATACAATTCTTCCATCGCTTTCCACGCTCCTTTAAAATCTCCAAAAGGCCAGTGGATAAGATACATATCAAGATAATCAAGCTGCAATCTCTCCAATGTTCTTCCAAAAGCACTTTTTGCCTTTTCATAACTGAAATCCTGAACCCAGAGTTTAGAGGTAATAAACAGTTCATCGCGTTCGATCCCGCAGTTTTTAACGGCATTTCCTACACCAATTTCATTCTGGTAAATTGACGCTGTATCAATCATCCTGTATCCGGTCATGATTGCTTTGATCACTGTATCTTCGCAGACTTTCTGATCATCAATCTGCCAGACTCCGAAACCTAAAGCAGGGATTTCTACACCATTGTTAAGTTGTATGACAGGCTGACCTGTATAAGTTTTTTTCATTTTTTTATTTTTAAAATATTGGAATTCTAACAAATTTCGGATAAAAATCTGAGATACCGGGTTTTGTTATGGTCTAAAATACATTCAGACAGCCTCTAAAATTCTTTAGAGAAAATTATGAAATTTTCCTGATTAATGGTTGGTATAGAATCAAACTTTATTTTTGCTCATCACTTTTCTGAATAAGCTTTTGATATGATTGATTTCGTTCTGATACATGGTCTGCTTTCTACATCCGAAGTACAGAGTGTTTTCTAACTTTTTTTCACCTTTCCAGACCAGTTTTACCTCTCCGTTTTCGATTTCATTTTTGCAAAGGAAATCAGGAACAACAGCCAAACCGCTTCCCCCTTTCAGACAACGGATGATTGAGTTCAGATTGGGAACAATATAATTGGGTCTGAACTGCGGTTTATGCCCGAAATTCATCAGCCAAAACTGAAAAAGATGCTCCATGTCTCCGGTTGTACCATACCACTTTTCCTGCTTTAGCCATTCTTCTATTTTCTGAAAATCTTTGGATTTTAAAACTTTATCGAAATCTACCGTATCAATATCTTTTCCGCCTACCAAAATAATCTGTTCGGAAGAAAAAGCTTCATGCAGAATATTGGGTGAAGTTCCTTTTTTAGGGGTAATAATGAGATCAAGAATGCCTTTATCCAGCTGGTCAAGCATTTCCGGGTATTGACCGAACCCGATTATCAGATTAAAATCTAAGCTGGAAACATACTGCTCCAAAGTTGTCTGAAAAGTTTCGAAGCACATTCCGACGCTTATGGTCGGCGTGTTTTTCTCTATCGATTTCTGGAAGTTTTTTTCCACCTCTTCCAATTTTGTCAATGGCTCGCCAACTGCGTTGAACAAAACTTTACCTCTTTCTGTCGGAATCATTTTCCTTCCTGTTCTGTCAAACAATTTGTATCCGACATAAGCTTCCAGTGAACTCAGATGCAGGCTCACTCCGGGCTGAGATATGAACAGGGAATCTGCTGCACCCGTTAATGTACCGGTCTTATAAATCGCTTTAAACGTTCTGTACCATTCTAAATTTACCATGATATTTATTTGTAAATCATTTATCCCATTAATTCTTCTTACTATTCATTACTCATTGCTCATTACCCATTGTCTATTACCTATTATTGATCACTTATCACCCATCATTTATCATTTATCATTCATCATTCATCACTTATCATCTATTACCCATTACCCATTACCTATTACCTATTACCCATCACCCATCAGAATAATAATACAAAAATATAAATTATATTATTTTCATAATACATCATTCATTGATAACTTTGCATATACAATTTAAATAAATACGACAATGAAAAAAGTACTGATCATCAACGGAGGACAGAATTTCGGACACTCGGGAGGAAAATATAACCAGACCATTGCAGAAAACACGGTAGAAGCATTGAAAGAATTTGAAAATACAGAAATAAAAATTTCAAATATCAGCGATGGTTATGACAGAAATAAAGAGGTTGAGAAATTTGTCTGGGCTGATTACATCATTTATCACACGCCGATATGGTGGTTTCAGCTGCCCAACGGTTTTAAAAAATATATAGACGAAGTTTTTACAGCCGGTCATGCTAAGGGAATTTATATGAATGACGGAAGATCTTCTGACAATCCTGAAATCAATTACGGAACAGGCGGAATGCTGAGTGGAAGAAAATACATGGTTACCACAAGCTGGAATGCACCGGAAACTGCGTTCACGCTTCCCGGAGAATTTTTTAATGAGACGAGTGTGGATGACGGGCCGTTATTTGGTTTTCATAGAATGAATGCTTTTGTATCACTGGAAAAAATGGAAAGTTTTCAATTTCATGATGTAGAAAAAAATGCAGAGATTGAACGTGATATGAAATTATACAGAGATCATATTGCTGAAATTTTCGCAAAAGAATTAAAACCACAGTTAGCCTCATGAAAAAGATACTGATCACAGGAATTACAGGATACATAGGCGGAACAGTTGCGAAAAAACTTGTAGACAAAAACTATCAGGTAACAGGATTGATACGCAGTAAATCTCATGCAGAACAGCTAAAAGCCTTAGGAATTGTCCCTATCATCGGAAATATCCACGATGAGGCTGTTATACAATCTGCAGTTTCTGATGTTGACGCTGTTATTCACAATGCAGATTCTGCCGATGACCCATACGCTGCAGATACAATCATCAGCAGTCTTGAAGGAACCGGAAAAACGTTTATCTTCACATCAGGTTCGGCTATTTTCGGAGGAAAAGAGAATGGAGAAAGCAGCGATTTTGTCTTTACGGAAGACTATCCTTTAAAACCAAGACTGGAAATGGCTTCACGAGTACTTATCAATCAGCATGTCCTGCAGTCAGCTGAAAAAAACATCCGGAGTATTGTTATCGTTCCCACCATGGTATACGGACAGGGCCTGGGGCTGAAAAAAGACAGTATTCAGTTACCTGCTTTAATCGATTTTTCAAAGGAAAAAGGTTTTGGTGTTTATTTTGGTAAAGGTGAAAACATCTGGTCCAATCTTCATATCGAAGACCTTGCTGATCTGTATGTTTTAGCATTAGAGAAAGCAAAACACGGTTCTATGTACTATGCTGAAAACGGTTCTTCCTCTCTCAAAAATCTTGCAGAAAATATCAGTAAAAAATATAATTTACAGCCGGCAGAATCTCTGAATGTACAGGAAGCAGTAAATCGGTTCGGAGCTGCCGGAGGTTACTTCGGATTTGCCTCCAACAGCCGGTGTAATGCAGATAAAGCCAGGACAGAACTGGGATGGAATCCAAAAAATAACTCAATTGAACAATTTATTTAAAATAAATCATGAAAATCTATCTTACAGCGATTATAAAAACAAAAGAAGAATACAGAAAGGAAGTTTTGAACATCCTTCAGAATATGGTAACAGAAACCGTAAAGGAAGAAGCCAGTGAATGCTATTCACTTCATCAGGGAATCAAAGATAAAAATGAATTTATTTTTTATGAAATCTGGAAAAATGAAGAAGGGTTATCCCGGCATAATCAACAACCTTACATTAAAGATTTCGGAGCAATTGCTAATGAAAAATTACAGGAGAAACCCCAGATTTATAAATCTCATATCCTGTAAAGAACTTATCATGTTTTCAAAATCACACAAAACGCAGAGAAGTTCTAAAAACCCAAAACACAAAATGGTGTAAATTTTTCATTGCTCTGTCAAATATGATCTCATGAAATTACGTTCAGCATTACTATTCACCCTTTTTTTCTTAAATTCTCTTCAGGCACAGGAAAAAGAAATCTGCAGATACACGAAAACACCAACGGGATACGTAATGGTTTTGCGTGAAAATGACGATGTCCTGAAACATATTGGGAAGCTTGCCGAAATTGAAAACATACCGTCAGCAAGTTTCACCGGAATCGGTTTTGCGAGCGAAGCGACTTTTGGTTTTTATGATTTTAAGGCTAAAAAATTCAATCCAAAAACTTTTAAAAAAGTAGAGATGGGCAGTCTTACGGGATCTATTGCCTGGAATGGAAAGAATCCATCAATTCATCTTCACGGAGTAGCCACTGACGAAAAGTTTGATGCTTACGGGGGTCATATTCTTTCACTCTCTGTAGGAACCGGATCTATGGAAATTTATATAACCGTCAGCAATCAAAAGCTGGATCGAGAAATAGAACAGCCCCTGAATGCCAATGTTCTTCAACTGAATTGTCCCAATAATCATTAAAAAACAGCTTTTCATTGAGAAAAGCTGCTTTCATATTCCTGAATGACTTATTTCATTACCTCAAGATGAGTACTGACCGCTATTCTGTTCCATGCATTGATGGTAATAGCAGCCATGATGATTTCGGCAATCTGAGGATCTTCAAAAACCTGTTGAGCCTTGTGATAGGTTTCTTCACTCAGCCCTTCATGACTGATCAGGGTGATCTCCTCAGTCATTGCCAGAATCACCTGTTCTTCTTCTGTGAAGAATTCTTTTGCATCTCTCCATGCATTTAAAAGGAAAATCCTTTGAGCCTTTTCCCCATATTTTAAAGCATCTTTGGTATGCATATCCAGGCAGAATGCACATCGGTTGATCTGTGAAGCTCTGATCTTGATTAATTCTTTCTGAAGAGGGTTTAATGATATATGGTGAAGGTATCCTTCCAATCCCATCATCGCTTTGTAAGCAGCTGCGTCCGTCTTTGCGATATTTAATCTTGTACTCATTTTATCTCTGTTTAAATTTCTGATACAAAGATCAGTGATTCATGCGTCAGAAATATTAAACTGGTTTAAGAACGTAATTTTGCCCTGATTTCACTTAAATATTCGGGGGTCAAACCTAAAAAAGATGCGAGCAGATATTGGGGAACCCGCTGTACAAACCACGGATAAAGGATACTGAAATGAATATAATATTCCTCTTTACTCATTTCATACATATAACGGAATCTCTTTTCAGCAGCAGCATATGCCCTTTGATACACCATTCTGAAGTACTTTTCCATAACAGGATGTTTTTCCAGTAAAAGTTCATGCGACCTGAAATCAATGGCTATGACTGTTGTATTTTCAACAGCCTGGATGTTAAACTGTGATTTTGTCTGGTGTTCAAATGCAGAATTATCAGTCAGCCACCACTTTTCAATAGCAAATTCAGTGGTTTGCTCAACTCCTTTTTCATTGATAAAATACTTTCTCAGGCAGCCATCCGCAACAAAATATTTAAATTTGCAAAGCTCACCTTCTATCATTAAATCTTCTTTTTTCTTTACCTCTCGAACCTGAAAGTAAGCAAAAATCAAAGCAAATTCTTCATCACTGATCCTGATGAATTTATCTAAATGTGCCTTGAAAATTTCCATTTTTTTAATTGAATATTCAAAATTAACTTTATTTTATTAATTTTATACTCATAAAAAATGAATTATGGAAATTGCTGCTAAAATTCTAATCGGTATCGTTGCTTTAGAACATTTATATATTCTGTGGATGGAAATGTTTGCCTGGGAAACCAAAGGAAAGGAAGTTTTCAAAGCAGCATTGCCCGCTGAACTGTTTAAATCCACAAAAGGCCTGGCCGCCAACCAGGGACTTTACAATGGATTTCTGGCCGCAGGTCTTCTATGGACTTTTTTTATTGAAGATGAAAAATGGCAGAACCATATTGCATTATTTTTTCTGGGTTGTGTCGCTGTTGCCGGAATTTACGGTGCAATTTCTGCGACCAGAAAAATCTTTTTTGTTCAGGCTTTGCCGGCAATACTGGCGATCACTGCAGTTCTGTTACAATAAGCTTCTGCTTCATTGGAAACAATAACATCCTTTTTCACAAACACCTACAATTCAACCTATTACTTAATGAAATTTTGATTTATTATTAAATTCGTAAATTTGCAGGGTCATTAGAAGTCGTCACCTATCGGTTAGGTGCTTCAGAGCACTACAGCTTTGCTGTAAATCAATATCTGTAATCCATGATTTAATGATCATTTTTTCAGATTCAATTTTAAAAGATGAATTTCTTTTTTACATATATACTTTTAGCTAAAAGCAAGTCTATTTAGAGCTTCTTATACATCAGATTCACCTGTTTTGTATGGTTCTTTCTTTTTTTTAGGTAGTTTTTTCTTTTGAAAATCTTAAGATTATTTTTTGCTAACAGTACTCCTGTTGCTATAGAGGATGTAAGAATTGATTAAAATTTCTAATGGCATATACGTAACCTAAATTTAGAATATGGATAAAATTGAAAATAACAGAAAGGTAAAACTCAAAGTCGAAGATCTTACGATTATATTCGGGAAGAACAAAGAGAAAGCATTTGAGCTGCTGGACCGTGGTTTTTCTAAAAAGGAAATACTTGAAAAAACGGGATGTACTGTAGGAATCAACAAAGCCAGTTTCGAAATCTATGAAGGTGAATTCTTTGTCATCATGGGACTTTCAGGAAGTGGTAAATCTACCTTACTCAGATGTCTGAACAGATTGAATGAACCTACTTCTGGAAAGGTATTTATCAATGATGATGATATTACCGGTAAGAACAATAAAGATCTTCTGGAAGTAAGGAGAACAGAAATGAGCATGGTGTTTCAGAAATTTGGCCTGTTGCCTCACCATACCGTTTTAAGCAATGCAGCATTCGGATTGGAAATAAGAGGAGAAAATAAGATCTCACGAGAGGAAAAAGCACAGAAAGCTTTAGATATCGTTGGACTGAACGGTTTTGAAAACCAACTTCCTTCACAGCTGTCCGGCGGTATGCAGCAAAGAGTGGGATTGGCAAGAGCATTAGCCAACGATCCTGAAGTTCTGCTTATGGATGAAGCTTTTTCAGCACTGGATCCGCTTATAAAATCTGAAATGCAGGATCAGCTGCTGGAATTACAGGAAACCTTGCAAAAAACAATCGTTTTTATTACCCATGATCTGGATGAAGCCATCAAAATCGGAGACCGGATTGTCATTATGAAAGACGGCGTCATTGAACAGATCGGAACGGCAGAAGATATTTTAACGAACCCTGCAAGCGACTATGTAAAAGCTTTTGTGGAAAAAGTTGACCGCAAAACAATTATTACCGCCAGGTCTTTAATGTTTGACAAACCTACGGTTGTCCGTTTCCGGAAAGACGGCCCTGAAGGTGCACTCAGAAAAATGAGAACAACAGGATTAGAAAACTTACCGGTGGTAGATCTCCAGAATAAATTTTTAGGATTTGTAACTCTTAACGACATTGTACAGATTGCCAAAAAGAAAGAACCGACCGTAGAGTCTGTCATCAACAGTCATGTTCCTTCTGTATTTCAGAATGCGACTGTAGAAGAAATGCTGCCTTTGATTTCCGAAAACAAATCTTCCATCGCCGTTGTGGATGAAAATAATAAATTTTTGGGTCTTGTGACTCAATTATCAATCATTATAGAAACCACAAAGTTTAATGAAGAAGAGATTACTGAATTAAAAGAAATCGCAAACAACCAATAAGATGAATAAAACAATAGATATAGGCCAATATGTAGAAACTGCTGTCAATTGGCTGACCGAAAATGCAAAACCTTTATTTGATGTCATAAAAAATGTGGGAAATTCTTCTATATTAGGAATAGAATGGGCTTTGGTCAACACCCCTTTCTATGTGATCATTCTCCTATTCACCTTGCTTGCCTGGTGGAAAGCCGGAAAAGGCACTGCCCTGATGACTGCAGGAGGACTTGCTTTGATCTTTCTGATGGGATTCTGGAGAGAAACCATGGAAACCCTGGCCCTCATTTTTGTGGCAACACTCACAGCACTGTTACTGTCTGTACCTTTAGGAATATGGGCTGCAAAAAACAAATTTGCAGCAAAGATTATTCGACCACTGCTTGATTTAATGCAGACGATGCCGGCATTTGTTTATCTGATCCCGGCAGTATTATTTTTCAGTATTGGTAAAGTGCCGGGGGCATTTGCCACCATTATTTTTGCGATGCCGCCTGCTGTACGGTTGACCACACTGGGAATTGAGTCCGTGCCAAAAGATATTGTAGAGGCAGCCAGGGCTTTCGGAGCCACCAACCGTCAGATTTTATTTAAAGTCGAACTTCCATTAGCCACCAAAACGATCTTAGCAGGAATAAACCAGACGATTCTGCTGTCATTGTCAATGGTTGTTATTGCAGGAATGATTGCTGCCGGAGGTTTAGGCGAAAAGGTGTTGGAAGGAATTAATAACCTGGATATCGGATTAGGGTTTGAAAGTGGATTATCAGTGGTAATCTTAGCCATTATTCTTGACCGTATCACGCAGGGATTTGTAAAGAAAAAGCAATAAAATGAAAAAAATAATATACCTGTTACTGATTTCTTCTGTGATCACACTTGGACTCTTAAATTCATGCAGTAATCTGAAGAATTCTAAATATATCAACATCGGAATGGTTGACGGATGGGCTGAAGATGTAGCCATGACCCATGTGGTAAAAGCAATTTTAGACGAAGAAGGCTATCATGTAGTCATCCAGAAAGCTTCCACAGATATGATTCTTGCTTCCATGAATAATGAAGATACCGATCTTTTTCTGGGCGTGTGGCTACCTTACACCCACGCAACAAAAGTTGCAAAGTTTCCGGACCTCATCACCATCGGTACAAATTATGACAATGGCCGTATAGGGCTGATTGTCCCGGATTACGTCCCGATCCGGTCAATTGATGAATTACCGCAATATGCAGAGCAGTTCAATCACAGAATCATCGGAATCGAAAAAGGTGCCGGAATGACGTCAGCAACCGACAGAGCCCTGATTGATTATCAACTGGATTACCGACAGATCAATTCTTCTACAATTGCCATGATCACCGAACTGCAGAATGCCATAAAACGTAAAGAATGGATTGTTGTCGCAGGATGGCAGCCTCACTGGATGTTTGCTAAAATGAAACTCAGGTTCCTGGAAGATCCGAAAAAAACATTCGGTGAAGCTGAACAGATCAAAACCTACAGCAGGAAAAGCTTTGGTAAGGATCATCCGGAACTGGTTAAATTTTTCTCAAAAATGCATTTTGATGATGAAAACATGACTGATCTTCTGGCTGAGATGGAAGACAGTAAAGATAAAGAAGCCACTGCCAGGAAATGGGTTCATGATCATTCTCAACTGATAAAAACATGGTTGGATAAAAATTGACCAGGCGTTAATTTTATATAATGTATCGTCCTCAGATCTTTTCAGATTCTGAGGATTTTCATGAATATAATAAAGTTACCTGCCTGAAATTTCCAGCAGTTTATCTTTCATTCTTTCGGGTTTAAAGAGTCCTTCCTGATAATAGACGAGATTCTGATCCTTATCTAAAATAATCCAAAGAGGATAGACGGGCTGGCTTTTGTTTTGAGAAAAGGCAAGCGCAAGTTCATGAACCCCTGAATTCCCGTTTGGTAAATAATTAAATACTTTACCCTGAAAATTAATTTCTCCTTTTGTTTTTTCTGCTTCAAAATTCACGAAATAAAAATGTTCACTGATTATTCTGATCAATTCCTTATCCTTATTGAGCTGGAAAGATTCGATCTTGCAGACTGTACACCAATCTGTATAAATATGAATGATCGTAGGTTTAGCTTCTTTCTTTTGCTGAATTTCCCAATCCGGAACAGTCAGCGACTTTATCTGTGAAAAACAAAATCCTGATATGAAAACAACTGAAAATATAAAAAATCTAACCATTCATTTTTACGATATTGAGTTCATAAAACTATTCAGCTGCAAACTTTAAAACATTAAAATATCATTCATGCCTTTTTGCAGTCAATCAATCATTTCAAATTATACTTTACCCCTAAAAAACCTCTTATTCTCTGCATCGGTGCATAACCATAAGTTGTGTCAAAAGTATAATGATTCGGATTGCTGATCGGGTCATTTACCTGATTGTCAAACGGATCAAACGGACGCATCAGAGGATCTTTCGGCGTAAAATTGAATAAATTTTTCACTCCGCAATACACTTCAAACCCGGAATCAAAACTCTTTGATACCTGAATATTTGCCAGTGAATATAAGGGAGAATATTCAGGTCTGTAATCATTCGGTAAAACCGGTAACCGCATCGGTCCGTAAAACTGCCCGGTAAAATCTACCGCAAGGTTTTTAGAGAATTTATAGGTCAGGTTATAGGTACCACTCCATTTTGGAGCATGCAGCTGCTGAACTTTTACTTCTTCTCCATCAAATTTCTGATAAACATCAAGATAGGTGACTCCCAGATTGACACTCAGCGGAAAACTAAAACTGAAATCGATATTCAAGGAAGCTCCTCTTGAAATTCCATAGCCATGAAGGTTATCATAAATAATTTTATCGGGTTCTGTATCAAAATCACCGACAATTTTATTGCTGAAATAGGTATAGAATGCAGAAGCATCAAGATTGATTAACCGGTCTCCGACAGGAATTTTCAGGACATAATTCAGATTCCCGTTGACAGATCTTTCCGGTTTCAGATCAGAACGGATAACGACTTCACGGGAACCGGTCAATGCTGCATGATCCTCGGTAAATAAATTGACGACCCTGAAACCTGTTCCGAAATTAAATCTGAACGTGTGGTAAGGATTGGGTGAAAATTTCCAGGCAAAACGGGGTGAATGTACAGAATGGTGAATTTTGTCATAATCAAATCTGTAACCCAGCAACACGGTATTTTTTTCGTTGATTTCCCACTGATCCTGAATAAATGCTCCAAAAATTGGTGATTTCATCGGCTGGTTGGTGATTTCATCTGAACTTAGTGTTCCCGGAGTATTGTCATCATAAAATGTCCTTTTAAAAGTCAGCCCTAAGATCATGTCATGGCTTCCCAGTTTTTTATCCCAGTAGGTCTGTGCAAACATTACTTTCTGTAAAGCGGTGTAAGGAGTATTTCCGTAAAACGAATTCTGATCGTGATAATTATAAGAAAACTGGGTAAAAATCTGCTCCTTTACAGGCAGCTGATACATTCCGAAAGCTTCTACCCTGTTCGTATAAATACTTTCCCCATATACCTCATCACTTCCGCGGTAAGACCTGTTCCACTGCATCTCTCCGCCGAAACGGTCTTCATACAGATACCTCAGCGCAAAACTTGCCTGCCTGCTTTCTTTCCGCTGGAAATTCCATTTATTAAAAACAGAAATTCTGTTTTGCAGCGCAGCATCCGTGAAATTATCCTTATTCTGATCTATCTTTTCATTAAAACGGAAATAATTTAAACTTACTAATGAAGCCGCCTTTTTTCCCACATTAAATTTTGTTGAAAGATCCATATTGTTTTCTGCCCAGCTCGTCGTCATCAGGTTGACACTGAATTTTGGAGCAGTCAGTGCATTTTTGGTAATAATATTGATAACTCCTCCCATTGCTTCTGAGCCGTATAATGAAGATGCAGGACCTTTCACCACCTCAATTCTTTCAATCAGACTGTTGGGGATTCCACTCAGCCCATAAACAGTGGAAAGCGAACTGACAATCGGCATTCCGTCAATCAGAATCATCGTATAAGGACCTTCCAGACCATTGATATGAATATCTCCTGTATTACACACTGAACAGTTCAGCTGCGGCTGGATCCCGTTGACCATGGCAATGGCTTCGAAGACACTCGGTGTAGGATTCTTCTGAAAAAACTTCTGACTGTAAATTTCTACGGCTACCGGGCTTTTAGATTTACTTACCGGTTTTATTGTCCCGGTAATCACTACATCATCAATTATTTTTATTCTTTCTTTTTTTAGCGGAATTTTTATGGAATCAGTTTTTCCGGTTAAATCTAAACTGTCGGTCTCCTGGGAGAAGCAGAATCCTGAAAAAAGTATGACAGAAAATAATATTCGTTTCATGAAATTAAAATTGTTAGACAAAGCTAACAATTATTTTTTAACAGCAAAACTATTTGATGAAAAACGTTGAATTAAAATTCGGAAGAAATGATTAAATTTGAGAAAATATAAAGGTAAAATGAGATATCACCAATCCGGGAACATCCCTCAGAAACGGCATACGGTTTTTAAATCACCTGAAGATAAATTTTATTACGAACAATTGTTTGGTACAGAAGGTTTCCACGGCATATCTTCTCTGCTTTACCATGTTCACCGCCCTACACAGATTAAGTCAATCGGTGAAGCCAAAGATGTCACTCCAAAAATTGCAGTTGACAAAAATGTCACCCCAAGAATGTTCAAAGGCATGAATGTAACGCCTGAAGATGATTTTTTGGAGAGCCGGAAATTTCTTCTGGTCAACAATGACCTTAAAATGGGATTGGCGAAACCGAGAAAATCGATGGATTATTTTTACAAAAACGCCGAATGTGATGAGCTTCTGTTCGCTCATGCCGGAAGTGGAATTTTAAAAACATTCGTCGGAAACCTTGAATTCTCTGTGGGTGATTATCTGATTATTCCGAGAGGAACCATTTATCAGGTTGAATTACATTCTGAAAACACCGTGTTTTTTGTTGTGGAGAGCCACTCTCCGATCTATACACCAAAAAGATACAGAAACGAATTCGGGCAGCTGCTTGAACATTCTCCATTCTGCGAAAGAGATATTGTTGCACCAACTTTCATCGAACCAAAAGATGAAAAAGGAGAATTTTTAATTAAAGTAAAAAAAGAAAATCAGATTACCGATTTTATCTATGCGACACACCCTTTTGATGTGGTGGGATGGGATGGTTATTTTTATCCCTATAAATTTAATATCAAGAATTTCGAACCGATCACAGGAAGAATACACCAACCGCCACCGGTTCACCAGACTTTTGAGGCACACAATTTTGTAGTCTGTTCGTTCTGCGCAAGAATGTATGATTACCATCCACTGGCAATTCCTGCTCCTTATAATCATTCAAATATTGATTCTGATGAGGTATTGTTTTATACAGAAGGAGATTTTATGAGCCGGAATCATATCGATCTGATGGATTTCACCTTACATCCGGGTGGAATTGTACACGGCCCTCATCCCGGAGCAATGGAAAGGAGTATCGGGAAAAAATTCACTGAAGAGTATGCGGTTATGGTTGATCCTTTCCGCCCTTTAAAAATTACGGAAGAAGCAATGAAAGTGGAAGATCCTTCCTACAAAACCTCATGGCTGGAAAGTGAAGATCACAGCCTGAAAGATCGTTCACAGGAGTAGAAAAAAGATGATAAAGTATTTTACTCTTCTTATATAGGATAAGGACTCAATGCTCTGCATTGGGTTCTTTTTATTTAATATATTATCTAAAAACATGACAAATGTTTCAAAAACAGATGCTCGACGTTGAGACTTAATTTCTACAATATTATTAACTTTAGAATATTAAAGTAAGTTTTAAAACTATCAATAAAAATTTCAATATGTATAATTATATCAGTGCAGAAGAAGCTATTTATACCGTCAAAAGCGGAAACCGTGTGTTTTTTCATGGAAGCGCATGTACTCCCAATCATTTAATAGACGAACTTGCAAAACAGTCACACCGTTTAGATAACGTAGAGATGGTTTCGATTACCCAGCAGGGAAATGTAGAGATTGCCAAACCTGAATATAAAGATAAATTTTTCGTGAATTCACTGTTTGTTTCAACACCGGTACGTGATGCAGTAAACTCTGACCGTGGAGATTTTGTGCCTGTCTTCCTGAGTGAAATCCCTATTTTATTCAGAAAAAATATTTTACCGCTCGATGTCGCTCTGATTACGGTATCGCCGCCTGACAGACATGGTTTCTGTACCTTGGGAACTTCGGTTGATGTGGCAAGAGCTGCGGTTGACACAGCAAAACTGATTGTAGCGATTGTAAACCCGCTGATGCCGAGAACCCATGGTGACGGAATGCTGCATGTCAGTAAAATCCATAAACTGGTCTGGCATGAAGAAGAACTGCCAACGGTAGATTATGGTGCAAAAGTGGGACCTGATGAAATGCTGGTGGGTAAAAATGTGGCAGAATTAATTGATGACAGATCTACTCTACAGATGGGTATCGGTACAATCCCTGATGCTGTTCTGAAATGCCTGGGAAATCATAAAGACCTGGGCGTTCACACCGAAATGTTGAGTGACGGCGTTATCGACCTGATTCAAAATGATGTAATCAACAACAAGTACAAAGGCTATAACGATAATAAAACAATCACCAGTTTCTGTTTCGGAACAAGAAAGCTATATGATTATGTAGATGACAATACTGTATTTTCATTTGATGATGTAAGCACTGTCAACTTTCCCATCAATATCATGAGAAACAAAAAAATGGTCGCTATAAATTCAGCGATTGAGATTGATCTGACCGGGCAGGTCTGTGCAGATTCTATCGGCACCATCCAGTACAGCGGAATCGGTGGACAGATGGATTTTATGAGAGGAGCTGCATTGAGCGAAGATGGAAAACCAATCATTGCCATTACCTCAAGAACAAAAAGAGGGGTTTCAAGAATTGTTCCATTCCTGAAACAGGGGGCAGGAGTAGTAACAACCAGAGGACATATTCACTGGGTCGTAACAGAATATGGAACCGCTTATCTGTATGGCAAAAACCTGCGGCAGAGAGCACAGGAATTAATCAGTATAGCCCATCCGGACGACAGAGAAATGCTGGAAAGGGCAGCTTATGAAAGATTTAAACATTAAAAATTTCAAGATATCAGTCTGTAAGAATTAAACAACTGATTATAAAGGAGATAAAGTTTTTGGCAATCTTTTTGCTGAAAACTTTTGTTATATAAACATTACACATTTGAAGACGATTTATAATTCTATAAAAGATGAAGTTGTAAAACATCCAAAAGTTCAGGATTCGGTTTTAGGCAAGGTAAAAGTATGGAAGAGAAGTCATTATATCATCCTTTCAGAAATTATTAAAGAAGAGCTTGCCGTATCAGAAGAACTTAAGGATGACAAAAGGTTTGAATTGGGAAATACCATTTCGCACATTACTCTTCAGCGTTTTTTTTTAAATAACTACCAGGATAAAACACACAATGATCTTCGCTTTTTAAAAACACTCGACAAGATCTGTATTTTTTTGGGCTTTAAAGACCTGAATTCCTATATTCTTTATCTCAAAGAAAATGAGGTACAGGATAACGAAGCAGATGAAGATTTTTTTTCAAGTGAAATTGTTTATCAATACTGTTCTGCGGCTTTTGATATGTATGCGAAATTTCCTGAACTAAAACTGGACACATTAAAAGACTTTGTATTTGACAAATCCCCTTTTCTGGAAAGAATATCGACCTTCAGCAGGGAAATTTCTGAAAGGAAATTCGAACTTGTCACCAAAAACAACCGCTCTAATTTTGAGATCTTTGATGTAAACCTTGTTACAGACGAGCCGGACAAAAAAATTCTGGAAACTCAGGAATTCTGGAATCTGCTTTTTAAAGTTGGAGATAGCGGGGAAGAGCACTTTGTGAATCAACTCAATACCCAGGTCTATTTCATCCGGAAAATTAATAATGTCTGGAAAATCTGGGATAACTACAATCCTGACGCCGGCATATTAAATACTTAAAACAAAAGCCGTAATTAATTACGGCTTTCATTCTTTTGAAATAATTCTTTTTTCGACATCTTGTTTACAGTACAAATATAGAATAAATAATAAACAAAACGTAAACTTAAATATACTTAATTAAACTTTAGCTTATATTAAAAATAACGCAATCGATTACACATTAAGATTGTTTTTAATTGTTTACAGGAATTTTGTAATTTGCAATCCATTAAATAAAAGTAAAAATAGAAAATATGTCAACACTTACATTTGCCGAAAAAATCGCTCAGGCTGAGAATTTTTTGCCGATTAATGGTACAGATTACATTGAGTTTTATGTTGGAAACGCTAAACAGGCTGCCCACTATTACAAAACAGCTTTTGGTTTTCAGTCTGTAGCTTACGCAGGTCCTGAAACCGGAGTAAGAGACCGTGCATCTTATGTTCTTCAACAGGGGAAAATCAGATTGATTTTAACGACAGGTCTGAAATCTGAATCACCGGTCAGCGAGCATGTGAAAAAACACGGCGATGGAGTGAAAATTCTGGCACTCTGGGTAGATGACGCCTATTCAGCATTCGAAGAAACCACAAAAAGAGGTGCTAAATCTTATTTAGAACCCGTTACATTGACAGACGAACATGGTGAAGTAAAAATGTCCGGAATCTATACGTATGGAGAAACCGTTCACATGTTTATAGAGAGAAAAAACTATACAGGAGCTTTCATGCCGGGATATCAAAAATGGGAAAGCGATTATAATCCCGAAGAAGCAGGTTTACTCTATGTGGACCACTGTGTAGGAAATGTAGGCTGGGACCGAATGATCCCAACTGTTGAATGGTATGAAAAAGTAATGGGCTTTGTCAATATTCTTTCATTTGATGACAAGCAGATCAATACAGAATATTCTGCCCTGATGTCTAAAGTGATGTCCAACGGAAACGGTTTTGCAAAATTCCCGATCAACGAACCGGCAGAAGGAAAGAAAAAATCTCAGGTAGAAGAATATCTTGATTTCTATGAAGGCGAAGGGGTACAGCACATCGCAGTGGCAACAAAAGACATCATTCATACCGTAACCCAATTGAAAAAACGCGGCGTAGAATTTCTTTCTGCTCCTCCGGAAGCCTATTATAATATGGTTCCTGAGAGAGTTGGCCACATTGATGAAGATCTGAAAAAGCTTCAGGATCTTGGAATTCTGATTGATCATGATGAAGAAGGTTACTTATTACAAATCTTCACAAAACCTGTAGAAGACCGCCCTACCCTTTTCTTTGAAATTATTGAGAGACACGGTGCACAAAGTTTTGGTGCAGGTAACTTCAAAGCACTTTTTGAAGCTTTGGAGAGAGAACAGGAAAAAAGAGGAAATCTTTAATTTTTTAAAACAAATATAAAGTTTTGTCAGGATGCAGATCTTGACAAAACTTTTTTATAAACACATACTTATGAGAAAATTATTCATCAGTACCTTTATTTTAGCAGGCCTTTTATTACAGGCACAGAGCTATGCAGCATTAGACGAAATACTTACCCGCCTCGAAGAAAGAAGAGGAATCAATCAGCATCTGGAAAATGTAAGTGTTGATCACAAAAAATTTGTTCTGATCAAAGATTTTGAAGACCATACGGAAAGGAATTTCATTATCATTAACGGTAAAGATATTACGTACGTGGAAATGTTTGATGACAAAGCAACCGGAAAAAGCACTTCCAATGTTTTTTCAGGGGATATTATCCGGAAAAAGAATATCATTTCGTTAAGAGCCGACAAACTCGAAAATAAGAAAATTCCGATTCCTGTCTCTAAAACGCTTCTTCTGACCAAACAGAAAGAAATCATCTATCTTATAGATATCAATTCAAGAGACCGCTGGATTGACGAGGAATCTTATGCTAAAAAACCAAAATAATTACAGGTAAAGACCAACTTTTAAATCAAAACTTCAAACTATCATATTATGAAATCATTTGTAGAATATAATTCAGATTCAGACTTTTCCATACACAACATCCCTTTCGGCGTTGCAGTATTTAATAAAGAATTCATCGCCTGCTGTACTAGAATCGGCGATCAGGTTGTTGATCTTGCTCTGTTATATGACCTTTCTTATTTTGAAGAAATACAGGGATTAGACGAAAACGTTTTCGAAGCATATACTTTAAATGAATTCATCGAATTGGGAAAGCCTGTTACAAATGCGGTGCGTCTGAGAATTCAGGAACTTTTTCAGGAAGGTTCGATCTTATCTAAAGATGAAAAAACCATTGAAGATGCATTTTACGATCTGGATCAGGTAAAAATGATTATGCCGGTACACATTCCGAACTACACTGATTTTTACAGCAGTATCGAGCACGCAACCAATGTCGGAAAGATGTTCCGTGATCCTGCAAACGCCCTGTTACCTAACTGGAAACATTTACCGGTAGGTTATCATGGAAGAGCTTCATCGATTGTAGTGTCAGGAACAGACATCAACCGGCCTAAAGGCCAGATGAAGCCTGCAGATGCCGATCTACCTGTTTTCGGACCCTGCAAACAGCTTGATTTTGAACTCGAAATGGCATTTATCATTAACCAGAATACTGAAATGGGAGAAAATGTTTCTACCCAAAATGCAGAAAATGCAATTTTTGGAATGGTTATTTTCAATGACTGGTCAGCGCGGGATATTCAATCATGGGAATATGTTCCGCTGGGACCGTTTCTTGCTAAAAATTTCGGTTCATCGGTATCTCCATGGGTGGTCACTTTAGAAGCTCTCGAACCATTCAGAACCGCTTCTCCCCAACAGGATCCTGAAGTGCTGGATTATTTAAAATTTGAAGGAGACAAAAACTATGACATCAGTTTACAGGTTTATATTCAGCCTGAAAATGGTGAAGAAAATCTTATTTCAGAGAGCAACTATAAACACATGTACTGGAATATGGCTCAGCAGCTGGCACATCACACTGTAAATGGCTGTAATCTTGAAGTCGGAGATCTGTATGCCAGTGGAACGATTTCCGGTAATGATCCGAAATCTTACGGTTCTATGCTGGAATTAACGTGGAGAGGCCAAAACCCTATTACCCTGAATAACGGACAGGAGAGAAAATTTATTGAAGACAACGATACGGTGACGATGAAAGCGTGGGCTGAAAAAGACGGTGTAAGAGTAGGTTTCGGAGAGGTTTCGGGTAAGATTATTCCGACTAAGTAAAATTTCAGGCTTGGGTTATGACACATAAGTTACAGAGAGATTTTTTAAGATACTATGAGAATAAAATATTAGAATAACTCTAAGACCTTTTAAATCTGAGATCTAATTTGACACATAAGTCACAGAGAGATTTATTTTGCTGGGTAAGAAGAAAACATTAGTTTGAAAATCAGAAGATTTTTCAGATACTGTGAGAGTAATTGTGAGGTTTTACTTTTAAAATCTGAGATCTAATATGACACATAAGTCACAGAGAGATTTGTTTTGCTGGGTAAGAAGAACATATAAGTTTGAAAATATTTGAATGTCCGTTGTTAATCAAAACATTTAGATAATCAGTCATTTTGTCATTCCGAAGGAATCTAAACTGCTTTATGTCAATGCATTGAGAAAACATTAGTTTGAAAATCATAGATTTTTTAAGATAATGTGTGAATAAAATATTAGAGTAACTATAAGACCTTTTAAATCTGAAATCTAATCTGACACATAAGTCACAGAGAGATTTGTTTTGCTGAATAAAAAGAAAACATTAGTTTGAAATCAGAAGATTTTTTAAGAAAACACATAAATGATGCGTATGGAAATAACCAAGAAGTACATTAATGAACTTACTTATAAAATTGTTGGTCCCGGTCTTTATGAACAGGTCTATCATAAATGTTTAGAACGTGAATTTGATTTACTCGGTATTCAATACGTAAGTGAGCTATACATTCCTTTCGTTTATAAAGATATTCACATTGATTGTAAAGTAAAATGCGACTTTTTAATTGAAAACTTAATTGTTTTAGAGCTTAAATCTGTGTCAGAACTGCATCCGATCCACAAGGCACAGACAATGAATTATATGAATTTATTAAAGTTCCAAAGTCAGTATTGATTAATTTTAATGTCTATAATTTGTATCATGAAGGAACAGAAACCTTTGTAAATAAATACTTTGAGAAATTAGCGTAAAATGAAAAATTATTGCTCTTCAAACTAATGTGCTCTAAAAATATTTTCAGAGCATAATCTAAAAACTCATGTGACTCATGTGTCAAAAGAAAAAAACAGTTAAATCTATTAATTTTCAAACTAATGTGCTCTAAAAATATTTTCAAAGCATCATCTAAAACTCATGTGACTAATGTGTCAAAAGAAAAAAAACAGTTAAATCTATTAATTTTCAAACTAATATGCTCTAAAAATATTTTCAAAGCATAATCTAAAACTCATGTGACTTATGTGTTAAAAGGTGTCAAAAAAATAAAGAAAGCAAAAGAATAAATATGAAAACACTCATCCCATCAGAAATATCTTCAGCTCAGCTACAGACGATTATGCAGGCTGCCGTTTCACCACGACCGATCGCCTTAGCTTCGACCGTTGACAAAAACGGGAACAATAATTTATCCCCGTTCAGTTTTTTTAATATGTTCAGTACTGTTCCTCCGATTTTGATTTTCTCGCCATCGAGAAGAGTTCGGGATAATACAACGAAACATACTTTAGAAAACGTTTTAGAAGTTCCTGAAGTGGTTATCGGAACCGTAAATTTTCCAATTGTTCAGCAGATTTCCCTTGCTTCAACAGAATATGAAAATGGGGTCAATGAATTTATCAAATCGGGACTGACAATGAGAGCTGCAGATTTGGTAAAACCTCAATTGATAGAAGAATGTCCTGTCAATTTTGAGTGCGAGGTTCTGGAAGTAAAACCTTTAGGCGATCAGGGCGGAGCAGGAAATCTGGTTATTTGTGAAGTTAAAAAAATTCATATCAGGGAAGAATACCTGAACGGTGAAGGAAATCCTGACCAAAAAAAACTGGACATGGTTGCGCGTCTCGGCGGGAATTGGTACTCCAGAAACAATGGCAACAATCTGTTTGAAGTTCCCAAACCTCTGGTCACTAAAGGAATTGGATTTGATTTGCTGCCGAACGCTGTTAAATACAGTACAATTTTCACAGGAAATGACCTTGGTATGCTTGCCAACGTAGAGGTTTTACCTTCTGATAATTGTCATGAAGATGAGAATATACATCTCAGTGCTCAGCAATTATTACTGGAGAGTAAAATTGATGAAGCCTGGAAGCTTTTAGTAAAATAAAGAATAATGAGCCGCAGATGATTCTGCGGCTTTTATTTTTTTTAGAGAGTATTTTCCATTAAATAATCATCCATCACAAAACCATTTCCTATATCGAAAACACCCTCATCATAAACTTTGTACCCTTGGGATTCGTAAAAGCTTTTCGCAGGATTGTATTTATTTACATTTAAAATAATCCTGTTATCACCGGCATCTTTTACCCTCTGATTCAAAAATTCAAGTGTGTTTCTGCCCAATCCTTTTCCTTTACTTTCAGGAACCAGATAGATTCTGTGAAGTTTTGTCGTTTGCTTCTCATAATGGTTTTCATAACCTAAAAATCCGTCCCACAAATTGAGCTTTTCATCAAAAACAAGAAAATAGTGATAATGAGGATTATCAAAATGTTTCGAAATTTCAGCCTGAGAATACATCGTATTGAGCATATATTCCATTTGTTCTTTTGACAGAATATCTGCGTAAGCATTTTCCCAGGATTTTTTTGCTAAATCCTGAATTAAAGGAATGTCTTTCTCTGTTGCTTTTATTAATTGCATATCTATTAAAGTATGAAAATATTTGCAACACCAAAAAATGAAAATCATAAGTCTCTAAAACTGATGCGCTGTCTTGAACATTCGAATATGTTTTAGATAACTAATTTGTTTCAGAAATTTTGATGTTAAATATTCTGATTAAAAAAAGTGAAAAGCATTTCACCTTTCACTTTAAATTATTTTTTTAATTCAATGGAAATCCCACCTCAATCTGCGAAGAAGGTTTCCTTTTCATTTTCTAAATTTTCGCCATTTCAGCTTTAATCTTTGCATAAAGTCCTTCTGAAGCAGTAACCAAAGGAAGCCTCACATAATTTTTAATGATTCCTTTTTCTGTTAAGACTGCTTTTATTCCACAAGGATTTCCTTCAGCAAAAATCAGGCGCGTAATATCAACCAGTTTATTATGGATTTCATAGGCTTCTTTTACTTTTCCGTCAAAAGCACACTGAACCATTGTTGAAAATTCTTTCGGATATCCCTGACCAATGACAGAAATCACTCCGTCACCACCGGCTAATGTCACAGGAAGTGTAAATTCATCATCTCCTGAAACCAGTGAAAACCCTTCAGGCTTTTTTCTTAAAATATCAAAGTACTGAAGAATATTGGGTGATGCTTCTTTAATTAAAAATAAATTAGGGAACTCGTTTGCCAGGCGGAGTGTAGTTTCTGCCTCAACATTTTGCCCTGTTCTTGAGGGTACATTATAAATAATAATATTCTTCCCTGTAGAAGCCAAAGCTTTATAATGCTGATACAGACCTTCCTGATTAGGCTTATTGTAATAAGGCGATACTGATAAAACAGCTTCAAATTCAGATAAATCTGTCTCTTCAATCTGCTTTTTTACTTCAAGAGTATTGTTTCCACCAATTCCCAAAACCAAAGGAAGGCGTTTATTATTCACTTTAATGATATGCTCCACGACCTGTTTCTTCTCATCTGAAGAGAGTGTAGCAGCTTCTGCTGTAGTTCCCAATACTACCAAATAGTTGGTTCCGTTTTCGATATTGTACTCAACAAGTTTTGTCAAACTTTCGAAATCTACGGATAAATCTTCATTAAAGGGTGTCACCAAAGCTACACCTACTCCTTTTAAAATGCTCATCTGTTCGAATTATTTCCTCCAAATTTAATAATTTCATACAAGAATTTGCAATATTTAATCCTGTTTTATTGTACATATAATTATATTTGCACATACTAAAGATATTATGCAGAATAAATTCTTACTGTTAGGAATTGCCTTATTTTCGTTAACAGCCTGTAAAACCACACCGCTGCAGGTTGCCGGCGTGCAGACACAGAAGAATATTTCTATTAATAAAGAGCTTAAAGCTGATGAAGATTTTGCTCAATTTATTGAACCTTATACGCTAAAACTCAACAAAGAGATGAATCAAAAAATCTCTTACACCAATGTTGATCTTACAAAAGAAGGCGATAACAGTAATCTGGGAAATCTTTTGGCCGATTACACTTTTGATGGTGCTGATGCCTGGGCAAAAGCAAACCTCCATAAAAGCATTGATGCTGCGTTGATTAATATTGGTGGAATACGCACCACCATCGGTAAAGGTGATATTCTTCTTAAAAATGTTTTTGAAGTGATGCCTTTTGAAAATGAGGTCATCATCGTAAAAATGACAGGCAAGGATCTGCAGGGATTATTTGATTACTATGCAAAAAATCAGAAGAACAATCCGGTTTCTCATTTATATATTGAAACAAATAACGGAATACTGTCTAAAACCCTGATCAATGGAAATGCGGTAAATCCTTCTCAGGAATACTACATTGCTACATCAGATTATCTCGCATTGGGCGGTGATAATATGAAGTTTTTCGCAAAAGGAGAATCAATTCCGACAGGAATCAAACTGAGAGATCTTTTTATTGATTACTTTAAAAAAAATCAGCAGATCAATCCTCAGGAAGAAATTCGTTTAAATTTTATCGGTAAGAAGTAATGGACAGAAAAAGCTTTCTAAAAACAATAACAGGCGGAACTTTGGCAATGACTTTAGCTCCGAACCTGATGATGGCGCACGGATCAGATTTCAATTCTTTGACCTCCCCCCATAAATTAACTATTCTTCACACCAATGACCAGCACAGCAGAATTGAACCATTTGATGAAAGCTATACCAGAAATCCCAATCAGGGCGGATTTGCAAGGAGAGCCACACTGATTCAAAAGATCAGAAGCGAAGAAAACAATCTTCTGCTTCTTGATTCCGGTGACATTTTTCAGGGAACTCCCTATTTTAATTTTTTCGGAGGCGAGCTGGAGTTTAAACTGATGTCGATGATGAAGTATGATGCATCCACAATGGGTAATCATGATTTTGACAACGGGCTTGACGGATTTTTAAAGGTTTTACCCAATGCAAAATTTCCTTTCATCTGTTCAAATTATGATTTTAAAAATACTGTTTTGGACGGGAAAACTTCTCCCTACAGAATTTTTGATAAAAACGGAATTAAGGTAGGAATTTTCGGTGTCGGAATTCAGCTTGACGGGTTGGTTGGTAAAAAGCAGTATGGAGAAACGGTTTGGTCAGATCCTGTTGATGTTGCTCAGCACTATTCTAATTTCCTTAAAAATGAAAAGAAATGCGACCTTGTTATCTGTCTATCCCATATCGGATATGACTATAAAGACGAGCCGGAAAAAATCAACGATAAAGTTTTAGCTTCAAAAACTGAAAATATTGACCTTATTTTAGGAGGTCATACGCACACTTTTTTGCCGGAACCTCAGAGTTTTAAAAACAGACAGGGAAAAACGGTTCTCGTCAATCAGGTAGGATGGGCAGGTCTTCTTTTGGGACGAATAGATTTCTTTTTTGATAAAAATAAAAATGTGCAGAAGATTTCCTGGAATAACCAGATTATTGACAGCAATATACCGGTATGATATGAAAAAACCGAATATCAACAAAACTCAGCGATTGCTTTATTTGTAGCGATAGTTCGGGATGACCTTTAAAAAATGTAATTCTACCTATGAAAAAATTCTCTATAATTTCTCTTGCTATTCTGGCGGCTTTTCAATCTTTGAAAGCTCAGAATATTTCTTCAAAAAAATGGTCGGATCTTTTTTCTTACAATAATGTTTTAGCATTAAAAGAAGACAATGGAAAAATAATAGCTGCTACAGAAAACGGGATTTTTTATTATACCGTTTCTTCAGGAGAGATTTCAAAACTTTCCAAAGCCAACGGACTGCATGAAGTGAAAATTTCAGCTTTTGACTACAATCCGCAGACTAAGATCGGCCTGGTAGGATATCAGAACGGCTCTTTGGATGTCATTACTCCACAGGGAATTACGTATGTTGTCGACATTCCTATCGCAACAGGCTACAATGGAAGTAAAAAAATTAACCATATCTCAATTACCGGTGACAGAGCGGTCGTTTCTGTTGGTTATGGAGTTTCTATTTTTGATTTAAAAAAGAAAGAATTCGGTGATTCTGCTTTTTTTGTTACGGGTGGAGTATATCAGGCAAGTAATGAGGCTACCATCAAAGACAATAAGGTTTTTTCGGTAACGAATACCGGCTTAAAAACCCATGAACTCAATATTACCTTTCCGGTATTCACAACATGGGCTACAGAGCTGGCCGGAAATTTCACTGATATTGATTCTGAAAATGCAGTTGCTTTTTCATCAGCAACTACAACTTACATTTACAACAACGGGGTTTCTACACCGCTTTCTCAGACTTTTGGAAATGTGAGTGATGTTGTCGTGAATTCAGATAATATCATTATTACAGATGCAAGCAGAATTTACAGTTACAATACAAACGGAAATTTTACAGGATCAGTTACTGTCGGAGAAGTCTGCAATACTGCCACAAAAGTAGGCTCAAAAATATTCTGTGGGACCATCTTATCCGGAATAAAAAGTGAAGATAATATTTCTTACAAACCTGACGGTCCGTACAACAATACTTCTTATAAAATATCCCTGCTGAATAATCAGCTTTGGGTTTCTACAGGTGGCAGAGATGCTTATAATCAACCCGTGTTTAATGATCTTGGTTATTATCACTTTGATGGAAGTAAATGGAATTATCCGGATTATTTCCTCAATAATCCGATCAACTTTAATGTACTGGATGCAGTAGCGAATCCATCAAATCCAAGTGAAGTTTTTTTTGCTAACTATTCATTCGCAAACGGTGAGAAAGGAATCTATAAAATGGAGAACAATGTTTTTAAGAAAGTTTATAAAAATAACGATTCTGAACCATCTTATAACAGACCGATAGGCATTACGTTTGATGAAAGCAATAATTTATTTGTGTCTGTCGGACTGATTCAGAATGCATCTGCGAACGCAGGATACTATTTCTATAACAGAACAGCAGATGACTTTACTTTGGTCCCTATTGTGGGAGCAATATCAACACAGAAACCTTTTACAAAAGAAGGATTGATTTATATCCCCTGCCCGTATTTTGAACCGGGAGGTCTGATTATCAAAGATTATGGCAGTAATCCGGCATCTACTACAGCACCTTTCAAAATTATCCGTAAAGAAAACAATCTGCCGGCTAACGGTACCGTATCGGCAGCCATCGACAAAAATAATGATGTCTGGATCGGAACAAGAATCGGGTTACGAATTCTTCCAAACCCCAAATCAGCAATTACCGAAAACAATCCTCAGACTACTGCTATTGTTATTGAACAGAACGGATTGGCAGAAGAGCTGTTCCGTGACAGCTCGATCCTTCAGATTGAAGTTGACGGCGGAAACCAGAAATGGGTTTCTGTAGAAGGTGGCGGGGTTTATTATTTATCGGCATCAGGTGAGCAGGTCATTAAAAGATTTACAAAAGAAAATTCTCCCCTTCCGACAAACAGTGTGACAGATATCAAAGTCGACAGGAATAACGGGAAAGTTTACTTTGTTACACTTGACGGGATCATGGTCTATCAGGGAGATGTTGCAGATGTCAATTCAAACTTCGGAAATGTTCTGGTATATCCAAATCCTGTAGTGTATGCCCAGTTTAAAGGCAATGTTACCATTAAAGGACTGGCTGAAAAAACAAACATCAGAATCACGGATGCAGCAGGAAATATCGTACATTCTGCTATCGCAAGATCCGGATATTATGAATGGGATCTTAATAATCAAAAAGGAAAAAGAGTGGCATCGGGAATTTATTTTGTCTTGATGACTAACGAAGATGCCAGTGATAAAGCAACTGCAAAAATAGCTGTTGTCAATTAATGAATTCTCAAAACGGTTTCTTACTTTCGTTTATCAAATATGGTGAAAATGATGCTATTCTGCATTGTTTTACCGAAGAGGAAGGCTTTCAGACTTATTTTCTTAAAGGTATTTATACCAAAAAGAATAAGAAGAAAGCTTTTCTTTTGCCATTAAATAAATTAAATCTATCTATCCGTGTTGGCAGAACGGGAAGCATGCAGACGATATCGGGTTTTGAAATGTTTAATCTGCATGATATTTACACAGATATTAAGGCAAATACCGTTGTATTTTTCATTTCTGATTTTCTGAATCAGATTCTGAAAAATGAAAATAAAAATCTTACCGTATTTTATCTGATCGACGAATTCATTGATCAGTTAAATAACAGGAACTATCAGTCACACCTTATTTTCTTAATAAAAATTTTAAAAATCCAGGGAGTTGCCCCACTTTTGGGTGATGGAAATTTTCTTGATCCCGAAACCGGCACTTTTACTCCTTTTTCTACGCACCTGATTTTTGATGTAGAAATTTCCCTGTTTTGGAAAACGGTTATTTCATCTCCCCATCCTTATGAAATAAAAATACCATCTGTAAAAAGAAAAAATTTTTTAGACAGTATTCTGGTCTATTATCACTATCACATTTCGGATTTCAGAACTCCGAATTCGTTAGAGATCATTCAGCAGATTTTTGAATAATTAGTAAGAATCTGCACCTTTCGGCATTTCAGTTTCTGATTTTGCTATTTTCTTTTTAGTAAATCTCGGCTGAAGAATTTTAGCGATAAGACCGGTCCATCCTGTCTGGTGTGAGGCTCCTACCCCACGACCGTTGTCACCATGAAAATATTCATAGAACAGAATATAATCCTTAAAATCAGGATCTGACTGAAATCTTGGATACTGACCATTAAAAGGCCGGTTACCGTCTTCATCTTTTAAAAACAACTGTGCCAGTCTTTTGCCTAAAGCATCTGCAATCTGATCTAAATTGGAATACTGTCCACTTCCGGTAGGATATTCGACCAGGAAATCAGGGCTGTAATAAAAGAAAAACCTCTGCAGACTTTCGATAATTAAAAAATTAATGGGAAACCAGACCGGACCTCTCCAGTTGCTGTTGCCTCCAAAAAGTGCGCTGTCGCTTTCTGCAGGAGTATATCTGACACAATAATCTGTTCCGTTTAAATTCAGATGGTAGGGGTTCTTTTCATACTCTTTTGATAAGGCACGAACGCCGTAGTCACTTAAAAACTCCTCCGTATTAAGCATTCTGTTAAGTAATCTTTTTAAACGGTGACCACGGAGCAGTGAGAGTAAATGTTTAGAGTCCTCCCCTTTTACTTCCCAATGAGAAACCAAAGCAGCGAGTTCAGGTTTGTTTTCAAGAATCCATTTCATTCTTCTTTTGAAATTGGGTAGTTTTTCAATCATTTCGTCATCAATTACCTCAACGGCAAACATCGGAATCAGTCCTACGATGCTCCTCAGTTTCAGAAACATATTATTACCGTCCCCCGAAGAAATAGCATCATAGAAGAATTCGTCTTCTTCATCCCAGAGACTGATGTGACCGTCTCCCATATTGTCAAGTGCATGGGCAATATACAGGAAATGTTCAAAAAACTTGGTTGCCATCTCTTCATATATTCTGTTGTACTGAGCCAGCTCTAAGGCAATTCTCATCATGTTGAGCGCAAACATCGCCATCCAGCTGGTTCCGTCTGACTGTTCCAGCTGTTCACCGTTGGGAAGTGTAGTGCTGCGGTCAAAAACTCCGATGTTGTCAAGCCCTAAAAAACCACCTTCAAAAATATTGTTCCCGTTGTTGTCTTTTTTATTGACCCACCAGGTAAAATTCATTAAAAGTTTTTGAAAAGCGCTTTCCAGAAATTCCAGATCAGGTTTCCCCTGAAGGTATTCATCGATTTTAAATACCCTGAAAACTGCCCAGGCATGAACGGGAGGATTCACATCACTGAAGTTCCATTCATAGGCAGGAAGCTGCCCGTTTGGATGCATGTACCATTCAAAAAGGAAAAGTTTCAGCTGCTCTTTAGCAAATCCGGGATCGATCAATGAAAAACTGATGGTATGGAAAGCCAGGTCCCATGTGGCATACCAGGGATATTCCCATTTATCCGGCATGGAAATAATATGCTCATTATTAAGCTGTTTCCAATCATAGTTTCTTATTTTTTCCCTTGATTTGGCCGGCTTGGGTTCAGAAGGATCTCCTTTCAGCCATTTTTCAACATTGTAATGATAAAACATTTTATTCCAGAGCATTCCTGCAAAAGCCTGCCTCTGAATCATTTTTTCCTCATCTGTTTCTATTCCGTCCTGAATTTCCTTATAGAATTCGTCTGCTTCTTTTTTACGGGAGTCAAATATCCTGTCAAAATCTTCAAAAGGATTCTTTAAATCAAGATCTGACAACCGGAATTCAAAGGTCTTTATTTCATTTGCTTTAAAAACTTCATCAATTACAAAAGATGCCTTTGTTCCTGTATGCTGTGGATTGACGGATGATGAGTTTCCGTTGATGATAAAATCATTGATCCCGTCCTTACTGTACTTTGAATTATTCTCAGACTGATAAAGCCTCTTATTATTGGTTTCATTTTCACAGAACAATGTCTTCAGAGACTGTTTTGCATACAGATTTTTGATTTCTATATCTCTGTGGGCGATCTTAATCGATGTCGCTTCTTCTGAAGTGAGTTGAGGCTTATACTCATCATATCCCCAATCCCATGTATTCCGGAACCATAGGGTCGGCAGCAGGATAAGCTCTGCCTGCTTTTCGGATTTATTGATGATGGTCAGTTTTATCAGAATATCATTCTGGCTTTCCTTTGCATATTCTATAAAGATATCAAAGTATTCATTCCTGTCAAAAATGCCGGTGTCAATAAGTTCATATTCACTTTCCTCCCTGCCTCTTTTGGCATTTTGCTGCAGCAGATCCTCATAAGGAAAAGCATTTTGAGGATATTTGTACAACATTTTCATGTAAGAATGGGTAGGTGTGGAGTCGAGATAATAGAAATATTCTTTTACATCTTCACCATGGTTTCCCTGTCCGTTTGAAAGACCGAAGAAACGCTCTTTCACCATTTTATCTTTTTTGTTCCAGAATCCGACGGAAAAGACAAGCTTCTGGAGATCATCACAAATTCCGCAGATCCCCTCTTCACCCCATCGATATGTTTTTGCTTCTGCAGTATCGTGACCGGTGTAATTCCATGCATCACCATCAGCACTGTAATCTTCACGAACCAGGCCCCATTCACGATTACTTACGTAGGGTCCCCATTTTTTCCAGGAAACGTCTTCTAATCTTTCTTTTTCGGAATTCATTACTGACTGGTTTTGAAATAAAAAATAAAATTGTTCTGTGGCTGACTGCGCCCCGGATTGAACGGCATGTCTGAGCTCTTTTTGTAAGATAAGGCAGATGAAAAGGCACAAAAAAGCGAGTAGTGAAAGCCGGAAATGTGCGCCAAAAACTATCCCCCTGTTGAAAAACTTTCCAGACTGGTCATACCGCCATCAACAAAGATACTTGCCCCGGAAATATAATCAGCTAAATCACTTGCCAAAAAAGCTGCCAAATTTCCGATATCCTTTGGCTGTCCTATTCTGTTATACGGAATAAGGTCAAGCAGGGAATTTAAAGCATCTTTTGTTCCCCATGCTTCTTTATTAATAGGCGTCTGGATCGCTCCCGGACCGATTGAGTTGACACGAATTTTATCTGCACCGTATTCCTGCGCCAGGGTCTGCATCAGCATTTTGATCGCTCCTTTACTTGCTGCATAATTAGCATGCCCTGCCCAGGGGATGATTTCGTGAACCGAACTGATATGAATGATCTTTCCACATGCGACAGAACGGGAAGTGTCAATTCCGCGTCTCAGAAATTCTTTGATTGCTTCCCTTGAGCAAAGAAACTGCCCGGTCAGGTTCACCCCCATTACGGTATTCCAGTCATCAAGGGTCATATCTATGAATTTTGCATCTTTCTGAATCCCTGCATTATTGACAAGAATATCAACGGTTCCAAATTCTGCCACAACGTCTTTAAACATTTTAATTACCTCATCTTCTTTGGACACATCACACTGATACGTGATTCCTTTTCCGCCTGCATCAGTGATCTCTTTTAAAACTTCCTGAGCGCTTTGATGAGATTTCTCTGAAGAATGGTTAACAACTACTGTTGCACCTGCTTCTGCTAGTGATTTTGCGATTCCTGTTCCGATTCCGCTGGAGGCGCCGGTGATGACAGCGACCTGATTTCTTAATGATACTTCCATGCTTAATAATTTCAATAGTGTATACAAACAATTGAAAGTATCACGCCAAACTGACCATTTCGTTTTAAAATTATTCTAAAGCTTTTTCATCATCACAAACTGGGGTCCGCTCCTTCCTTCAATTATTTTCCCGTCATAGAGATAGCCGGTTTTAAGATAAAGCTGAAAGGCTGAATGGTTGTTTTGATTGACGGCTAAAACGATTTCGTCACATTCAGGAAACTGTTCTCTTACAAATGAATCGATCCTCAACATACTTTCTTTTCCTATTCCCTTACCCTGGAATTCAGGATTTATAGAAAGTGATCTTAGCAAAACACCTGTACTGTTTTCAGTCATTTCAAATTTATCATTTCCGAAATCCAGAACAAAAAAGCCAACTCTCCGTTCATTCAGAAAGACCGTTACAGGAAATGCCCTGCCATCATTCCTTTCTTTAATTCTCTTCAATGCTTTTTCAGCGGAAGAAGTAAACATCGACTGATTTTCATCCAGAGTATAGCTAACTTCTGATAAATCATCGGGATGATAAAATTGAAGTGAAACCATGATTAATGATGATAAGTATCTTCGTACATAACCCCTGCGCGTATTTCGACCGCCAGTTTATTTTCTTCAGGAACAATCGGGCAATTGTAATCGTACGCATTGTACGCACAGAAAGGCTGGTAGGACTGATTAAAATCTAAAACAATCGTATTTCCAGTCGGAATTTTCAGATCCATATATTTTCCGCCTCCGTAGGTTTCTTTACTGTTTGTTTCATCCCGAAAGGGCAGAAAAAGATGATCTCTGTATTTCTCCAGTTTCATTAGATCGAGACTTTGATAAATCGTCAGGGTATAGGATTTCCCATCAAGATCAAATGTCGCTCTGCCATATTCCTGATACGATTTTGTCTTTCCTGAAGAGGTGGGTAAGTCAAATGGCTGTGGATTTTCAGTTTTAATAAATTTTGCAGTGACCCGGTATTTCAGATCAACAGGAAAGAATGGATGCTGCCTGAATTTTGTAAAATTTTCATCTCTTAAAGGCGTTTCTTTCCTGTCAAGATATTCTTTGTTTAAATTTTTTTGAAATTTTCTGATTTCTTTCACCGCCGCAGATTTCTGTAGACTGGCCTGAGAAAATAAAAAAAACGGCACTATAATAAGTGAAAAAAGGATGAACTTTTTCATTTGAATTATTCTGAAATTTTAATTCTGTAGATATCTGATGTATTTCTCTTGATTGATTTTACAAAAAAACCTCCTTCTTCAGGAATAACTTCTTTAAAATCAAAACTTGTACAGTCTTTCGGAAGGCCGGAAAAAACTAAAGTAAACCAAAAATCTTTCATAAAAGGCACGGTCGTCCAATCCGGATAAATGGTAATATTTTCTGCATGAATCAGTTTACTTCTATGGCTGGAAGCGGTATCTATAAGATAAGTGGTATTCCAGATTCTGATCAGATTTCCTAAAAACGGTGATGCCGGAAAACAGCAGTGCACAATCACCTGCTTCTCTTCATCTATCTTAGTCTTAAGAGATTCCAGCAATTCTTTTGCAATGATAGGTTTTATAATGACTTCTTCCATTTTTTTATGGGCAATAGGTGATTAGTAATGGGTAATGGGTAATGGGTAATAGGTAATGGGTAATTAGTAATAGGTAATGGGTAATTTTTTCAGCGTTTTCAAAATTACTTATTGCCCATTACTCATTACTTATATTCTTATGTTTGAGTTCTAACTTTTCAGGTGATAAGTAAATTTTCAGCGTTTTCAAAATTACTTATTGCCCATTACTCATTACTTATATTCTTATGTTTGAGTTCTAACTTTTCAGGTGATGAGTAAATTTTCAGTGTTTTCAAAATTGCTCATTACCCCATTACTCATTACTTATATTCTTATGTTTGAGTTCTAACTTTTCAGGTGATGAGTAATCTTTTCAGCATTTTCAAAATTACTCATTACCCATTACTCATTACTTATATTTTTATGTTTGAGCTCTAATCTTTTCATGTGATGAGTAATCTTTTCAGCATTTTCAAAATTACTCATTACCCATTACTTATTACTTATATTTCTATGTTTGAGTTCTAACTTTTCAGGTGATGAGTAATCTTTTCAGCGTTTTCAAAATTACTCATTACCCATTACTCATTACTTATATTTTTGCTCATTACTTATATTCTAATGTTTGAGTTCTAATTTTTCTTTGCTGTAGGCTCTTACCCTTTCGGTGAGATCACGGTTATCTGCCAGTTTCTGTCCATAGGAAGGAATCATTTCCAGCAGTTTTTCTTTCCATTCGCCATTCAGTCTCTCCGGAAAGCATTTTTCCAGAACATTAATCATTGCAAAAACGGCCGTAGAAGCTCCCGGTGATGCACCAAGCAGTGAAGCAATCGTTCCCTGCTGATTGACTACGACCTCAGTGCCGAACTCCAGTTTACCGCCCTGCTTCCCGTCTTTTTTAATGATCTGCACTCTTTGTCCGGCAACTTTAAGTTCCCAGTCTTCTTCTTTTGCATCTTTGACAAATTCTCTTAAATGCTGAATTCTCTGAGCTTTAGTCATGGCAACCTGCTGCACGAGATATTTGGTCAGTGGAATATTATGCCACCAGGCGCCAAAAAGTGACTTAATATTTTTTGTATTGACACTTGCAGGCAGATCCAGGTAATTTCCCTCCTTCAAAAATTTAGTTGAAAAACCTGCAAAAGGGCCAAACAATAATGCTTTTTTGCCGTCAATAATCCTCAAATCCAAATGGGGAACAGACATAGGAGGTGCGTCGACCGTTGCCTGGGTATATACTTTTGCCTGATGCTGCGCTACGAGTTCAGGATTGTGCGTGACCAGCCATTCTCCCGAAACAGGGAAACCTCCATATCCCTCACTTTCTCTGATGTGTGAACTTTCCAGCAACGGCAGAGCATAGCCACCAGCTCCAATGAAAACAAAATCAGCAACAACTTCCTGTTTATGACTGTGTATCCTGTCTTTTATGTTCATTTTCCATTTTCCGTCATCTCTGGAGTCAATATCTTTCACCTCATGATACAGAAAAACTTCAACATTGGAATCTTCAAGAAGATGTCTGCCCATTTTTCTGGTTAAATTTCCAAAATTAACATCGGTTCCCAGATCCATTTTTGTTGCGGCCAAAACCTCTGCATTGTTCCTTTTGCTCATCACCAAAGGAATCCATGATCTCAGTTGGTCATGATCTTTAGAAAATTCCATCGCCGAAAACAACGGAGAGTCCTTCATGGCTTCGTGACGCTTTTTAAGATATTCTGCGTCTTTTTCACCAAATACCAGACTCATGTGTGCACAGGAGTTAATAAAATCTGTAGGATTACTGATGTATTTTTTATCGATGAGATAAGACCAGAACTGCTTTGAGATTTCAAATTGCTCTGCAATGTTCTCAGCTTTGGAAATATCCACTGTTCCGTCTTCGTTTTCGGGGGTATAGTTAAGTTCACAAAATGCCGAATGACCGGTTCCTGCATTATTCCATGCCGCTGTACTTTCTTTGGCAAACCTTCCGAGCCTCTCGAAAATGGCTATATTCAGATCCGGATCAAATTCGTGAAGTAAAGTTGCCAGTGTGGCGCTCATAATTCCTCCGCCTATTAAAACAACATCGTATTTTGGTTTGGGTGTTCTGCTTAAAATTGTATTCGGCATACCGTTAAATTTACTACGAATTTCGTAAAAAGTTTCTTATTAAATGTGTGTTTAATGATTTTTAACACGGGAGTTTTTTAATTTAAATTTTTAAATTTTATACTATTGCTGCCTTTTAATTAACCTGAGTTCGGGATAAACAATTTTTTAAATAATTGATTATCAAAATAATGCTACTTTATCGCAAAGAAATACTACTTTTTGAAACGCTTTCAGGTTAAACAATGCCACTTCGTTCATCAAAGCTATACAAGAATTTTGTATTAATAATTTTTTACGCTTTTATCCATCCTAAATATTTGAAAATCATGTAATTAAAACTCTGTTTAGCTTTGCTTTTATAGAGCCTTATCTCGAACTGAGGTTAATTAAATATTTCTTGAGTTTTGCTGAAAAATTTTAAGGTCTTATTTGCTTAAAACAGCAAAACTGCCCCGGTTATTCATGTTACAGGATAATTAAATTCAGACACAAAAAAACACCAGAAATTAAATACTGATGTCCTGATTATTTATTGACAAACCTTTAATTGAGCTTTGCAGTCAGTTTTCTGAATTGTTTTTCTGCATTTTTACCTTCATACAAAATAGCATAAATCGTATCAATAATTGGCAGCTCAAGATTTTTCTGTCTTGCTGTCTTATAAATTGAGTCTGCAGCATAATACCCTTCCGCAACCATGTTCATCGACTGAATTGCAGATTTTACGGTATAGCCTTTTCCGATCAGGTTTCCTAAGTTTCTGTTTCTTGAAAACAGAGAATATGCAGTAACTAATAAATCTCCCAGATAGGCACTTTCGTTCACATCTCTCGGTGCTTCATAGATCGCTTCCAGGAATGTTTCCATCTCACGGATGGCATTGGACACAAAAACAGCCGTAAAGTTATCCCCATAACCAAGTCCGCTTGCAATACCGGCTCCGATGGCAAAAATGTTTTTCAGAATGGCGCTGTACTCGTTCCCTAAAATATCTTTGCTGGAATTGACTTTTATAAAATCCGAATTGAAGATTCCAACCAGTTTATCAGACGTTTCATCTTCCACCGTTGCTACCGTAAGATAAGACAGTCTTTCCATTGCAACTTCTTCCGCATGACAGGGACCTGCAATTACTGCCTGATTCCTGAACCCTATCTGAAACTCTTCTTTCAGATAATGTGCTACTACATCGTTGACTTTGGGAATGATCCCTTTGATCGCTGAAACGAAAATTTTGTCTTTGTATTCACAGGTCATCTTTTCCATTGTATCTGAAAGATAGATCGAAGGAGTCGCAAGAACCACTACATCACATGCAGAAACCAGTTCATTGATATCAGTGGTTAACTTTAAGTTTTTAAGATTAAAATTAACTGCGGTAAGGTAGGTGGGATTATGACCCCGAAGCTCTATGGCTCCCTTTACAAATTCACTTCTAACGCACCAGTGTACGGTTTTACAGTTTTCAACAAGCATTTTCACAATCGCCGTAGCAAAACTTCCACTTCCTACTACTCCTACGGAAATGTCTTTTTTAGTTTTTTTTGAGTTTGCTGATTCTGAAATTGTTTTCTTTTTCGCCATAATTACAGTGTGAACTGCAAATATATTAAAACAAAGAAACAACAGGACTTTATAAATCTGATAAACCTCATTTTTTGATAAATTTAACATTGCCATACAATTAATCATCTCAAAATCCGTTAGATAAAGATAATTTTAATTTGGTCTGATGATTTATTTCTCATCGCTCTGACTGCCGGTAAACCGTTGTACCAATATACCTTTTAAAATGCCGGAGCTGTTTAATTGTTTGGGATCTTCGATTTTATTCGGCAGTAAACTCAACATTTCTGACGATGACAGATTATCGATAATGAAACGATTTTTGAACTAAAATGAATTACAGACACTCGTACAAACAATTTTTAATTAAATTTGCACCCTTAAAACGGTTTTTAAATTCTAAGAAAGAGAAAATGAAGAAATTTTTAAGAAGCAGAAAAAAAGTAAACATCCTGATCGCAGGACTTTTACTCATCGTTTTTGCACAAAGTGTTTTTATCGCTGCCTTATTTTCCAAGAGAGATGATAAAAATTACGAAGTCAATCTGGTAAAAATAAACACCGAAAAAGACAGTGTTGATTACCTTAAAATAAAGACAGACCTTAATTTGGTTGATCAAACGGTAGGACAGCTGAATACGTTTTTAAAATCCAAAGACATTAAAAATGAAAAACTGATGGTGCTTGATAACGACAGTATTTCAAATTCTATTTATCTGGCAAAACAATCCAACCGGTACAGCCAGTATCTGATGGATCTGCAGAAAAAACTGATGCAGGTTCCTTTGGGAATGCCGACGGAAGGATATATTTCATCCAATTTCGGAATCAGAAAAAACCCGATTCCGTTTAAAACAGTATTTGCATCTGTAAAACCAACCCCAGAATCGAAACCGGCTCTCGCTGCTACAGCGCCAAAGACTGAAGTAAAAGCTGAGCCTTATGAGAAGATCATTGAAGTTACAGACAGTTATGGAAATAAACGGGAAGTAAAGTTTATGGTGACACCAAAAGCAAAAACAGAAACTGTGGCCTCTTCGGCACCAACAACTTCTCCAACAAAATCTGCTGCAGCTGCAAAAACACCTGTTGAAAGCAATAATCCACCTGCAGAAGCTGATCAGATGCAGTTTCACAAAGGACTGGATATTGCTGTTGCATTTGGTTCTGACGTCATTGCTACGGCAGCAGGAACCGTCATATTTTCCGGACAGAAAGGAGGTTATGGAAATTGCGTTATTGTTTCCCACGGAAATGGCCTGGCCACCCTGTACGGACATTTATCCCAGTTAGTCGCCAAAACAAATGACAAGGTAAAGGTAGGACAGGTGATTGCAAAGTCAGGAAATTCCGGACGTTCTACAGGTCCTCACCTGCATTATGAAGTTCACAAAAACAATACACCGGTTAATCCTAAACTGTTTATGAATCTGTAGAATATTCGATATAATAAAAGTAATGGCGGCACCTTTGGTGCCGCCATTACTTTTCAAGTTATTAAAATTTACTTTTACCAGACCGTCTCCTATTCTTCAGGAAAATTCCCTTTACAGGATTTACAGAAAGTAAATTAATACGCTGCTGTAAAACGTTCTCTGATGTGGTTATTCTGTTCTAACTCATCCACCAGTACTACAGCAACATCTTCAACTGAAAGAACACTTCTCCCGTTTTCGTCAAATACCGGTGACTCCAGAGCGGTTCTGTAGTTTCCTGTTCTTATCCCGGCAGTACCCTGATGCATTTCGATGGCAGGGCTGAAAAAGGTCCAGTCAAGTATTTCATTCTTTTTGATTTCATTTAAATAGTCTCTGGCAGCAGTTGCTCCCGGTTTAATATCAGCAGGAAAATCAGGACCGTCTACCAGCTGTTTTCCGTCGATAAATAAACTTCCGGCTCCTCCGACAGTAATCAGTCTTTTCACTCCTGATTTCTCCACTGCTTTTTCAATGTTTTTACTTCCATTCAGAAAGTCGTTGTAAAGATCCGGATTTGTCCATCCTGCATTGAATGTGTTAATGACTGCATCATTTCCTTTTAAGGCTTCAGCCAGACTGTCAACATCGTTAACATCAACACTTTTTGCTATTACATGCTCGCTCTCCTCTACTTTAGAAGCATCTCTGACGATCGCATTGACCGCATATCCTCTGTTTTTCAATTCATTGACTACCTGGGTTCCCACAAATCCTGTGGCTCCGATTACGGCTACTTTTCTACTCATAATTGTTTATTTGTTTAAAAAAAATTCATGAACCTTTCGGTCTCATTTGTATGTTAATATTTCAGTGTAATTGTAACAATTTTTATTACAATTACTGTTAAATTTTTTTATCCGAACTGATTTGTAAATTCCTGCAGGGATTTATCTCCTAAAAAACTTTTTACTACTTTTTCCGTCTCATCGAAAAGTAACGAAAGATGATCATTAATATTTTTCCCTACCGGACATGCAGGATTCGGTTTTTGATTTTTCTTTCCTAGTATTTCTTTATTTTTTACCGCTGCATAAATTTCTGAGATCCTAATGTTTTGAGCTTCTTTTGAAAGTCTGCTCCCTCCTTCTTTTCCCAGACGGCTTGTAATCAGTCCTGCTTCACGTAATTCACTCAACTCCTTCCGTACAATAACAGGATTTACATTGATACTTCCGGCAATCCAGTCAGAAGTTAACCACTCCTGATCCTGAGGAACCTTTGCCAGTAAAGTCATAATATGTATTGCCGTAGCGAATCTTGTATTGCTCATAATAATTACACGTCAAAGTTAACAAAAAATTTAATTGTAACAAAATTAATTACAATTAAATTTATTAACTGTAATTAATTTCACACGATGTTATCTTGTTTCAATCTCAACAATCTTTTTCCCTATATCCCCCAAATAGTAATTGATGATGGGCTCATAAATTTTGTACCCTTCGTCAACGTTGGTGAAAATCACTAATCCCTGTCCGGTTTCCGGTAAAACAATAGCGATTGTATTGACACCTTTGTCAGTACCGCCGTGAGAAAGGGCAATCCTGCCATTTCCAAGGTCATAAATTTCAAAACCGAGACCGAAATATTTATGCTCCTTAGTCTTTACCTGCCTCGTTTTCATTTCTTCAAAAACCGTTTTGGAAAGTAAATCGTTATTCATCACAGCAACCAAAAACTTACCATAATCCTCCACGGAAGTCGTTAAATCATCAGCAGCACTTGCGGTTTTATTTTTTACAATATCGTAAGCTTTTCCTGCTTTATCATAGCCCGTTACGATTCTGTCGGCCTGCTTTTTCTCATTCCAGATATGACCCGTATCATCCATACTCAAAGGGTTGAAAATCATTTCTTTAGCCAAGACTTCAAGACTTTTATTGAATTTTTTCTCAATCGCCTTTCTTAAATACTCAAAACCTTCACCCGAATATTGATATCGGGTTCCCGGATCAAAATCAAAGCTTAATTTTTTATCCGTTTTTTGCCATCTCCAATTTGGGAAACCTGTCTGATGGCTTAAAATCATTCTTGTTGTTAATTTTGTATGTCTCGGATCATTGGCAATATCCGGATCAACCCAATATTTATCCAATGGTTCGTCAAGATTCCATTTTCCTAAACTTACCAAACGCAGAACAGTCATTGCGGTCACCGGTTTTGTTAGTGATGCCACGTTAAAAAGTGAATTGTAAGGCAGTGATGTTTTATTATTTAATTTTCCGTAAACTTTTATTTCAGTCAGTTTTCCATCTTTAATCACCCCTAAACCTAAGGCCGGAATATTATTGTCATTTACCAATTTATCTATATCATCTGTGATCCTTGTTTTACCCGGTTCACCATGGTTATAACTAAGGACATCACTCATTAACCAATTTCCGTTTTTTTTGGTCCAGACTGAAGTGAATTTTGCCTAACCGCCCAACACATCTTCCTTATTTTTTGCACGAATATAAAACTGATGCTCTCCCATTTGTATTGCACCATATAAAACACCATTATTATACAACGGAAAAACCTCAAGACTGCTTTCAATTACTTTACGAATCGGCTTTTGATCTTGATTTCCGCAAATGTTCTGCTTTGTTCTCTCCATGAACAGCTTTTTGTCCTGAAAGCCGCCGTTGTCATGATAGAATTTGAGATCTTCATCCATTGTCTTTTCGAGATAAGCGATATCACAATTATTAAAGCCTCGCTCAAAGAAAAGACTGTCCTGTTTTTTTAACTCTAAAAATAAGGGTGATTTTTTATCGATCTGAGCCTGCACTTTTCCAATGAAAAAGAAAAAAATAAAAATACTGATGCTGAGTTTTTTTGTCATTGAATTATTTTTGACAAAGATTCAGAATAATTAAATTTTATTTCAAAAAAACAACCCGACAAATACCCGACAATTATACACCAGATTTATATCATACTGAAATTCAACTGATAATACAGCTTTTGTTTTTTATCAATTTCGTAGGCATTTCTAAGAATAATATAAACATTTGCAAGTGCAAGGAAAACCATAGTCATCATGACAGATACTGAACCTAATTTCAAAAGTGCAACCAGCATAAAAATAATTGGTGAAATGATGGATAAAAACACCTGGAGAGAAATGATCTGCTTTATGATTTGAGATTTCTCTTTGGTAAAAAGCATTATCAGTAATGGCGGTAAAAAATTAGCAATCGGAAACCACGCAAAAGGCAGTGAGGAAAGATTAATCATCTTGATTAAATTAGAATTAAAAACCTCTGTGTTTTCTGCACTTACATTTGGTTTTTCAATTTTAATTTCTTCCGTTGAAATTTCTTCCGGCAATAATTCTGTTTCGGAAACATTGAGGCTCAGCGCAAGGGCTTTTAAGGTATATCCTTTCGGCAGTGTTCCGGCTTCGATCCGTTGAATGGTCCGCACAGAGATACCAGACTTCTGAGCCAACTCCTCCTGAGTCAGATTCTTTTCTTCCCTGATCTTTTTTAATTCCGACATTGATCTGATTAAACGGAAACAAATTTACAGTTTCAAAATCACAAAATCAATTTATCCAAATCCAAAAGCAGATAATTAATTGTCTGATTAATCGTTCTTGTTGCCGACTGCATCTGATTGAGCATTGCTGCGCGGTTCTGCAGATCACCTGCACGGTAATATCCGCCATCACTGAAGATAACCGACCGGTCTGCATCATCCTGCTTATCATCAAACTGGTAATGCAGCCATCTCTGTTTCATACTTTTGACGATCGAATGTTCCTGCCTGTTTGAAAACTTTTTCTCCGTATACATATACCAGATGAACGGCGGGAAATTGGGAGACTCTAATTTTTCATTCCAAACGTCCCTCAAAAGGTTTCTCTGATGAATAAACTCAACTTTTTTTCCTTTAGGATTAAGAGTTGCCAAACCAAAACCCGCTCCCAAACCACCTCCGGCAATATCAATGGCACTGCTCCAGCTGTCATTTTTCACAATTCCTCCTGCAATAGAAGCCGCGGCTCCGGCGGCTATAGAGTATAGAATAAGCCGGTTGTTCCTGGAATCATTGAGATTGTCGACATAGCTTCCAATCTGAGCGACGCGTTCGCCTTCACAGTCAAATTCGGCAGCAACGGCATCGAGTTCGGTCAGTGCTATGGTAATTTTACTATTGATTTTCATTTTGAGCTGGAGAACTTTTACCTGCGAACTCAGTGACGAATCTTTTTTAAGCTCCATGATTTGGTTGACCTCATCCAGATTATCCAGAGCATTCAGTACCAGGATACTCTGTTCAGAAAAAACATTCCTGAGTTTCTGATTGGCCAATAGGATAGAATCTGAATTATACGACGGTAATTTCTTATTGTAATTATACTGAAAAGGCGCTTTGCAGTAGCTGTCTCTCAGGGTAAGGATATTCTGCCTGATCATCTGATTCTTTTTAGAAACACATGAGGTCAGCAGGCAGGAAAATATGATAAAAAAGAAAAGCTTCTTCATTCTGATCAGTCTTTGAAATACTCATTTCGAAAATAAAAAAAATTACCCGGAAACAGGTAATTTTAGCTTAAATATATTTAAATGAAATTATTTTATATCCAGCAATTCAACCTGAAAAACAAGTGTGCTGTTAGGCCCTATCTCTTTGCTGATCTGCTGATCTCCGTATGCCAGGTGCGGAGGAATGATCAATCTCCACTTGCTTCCAACAGGCATCAGCTGTAGTGCTTCTGTCCATCCTTTGATTACTTTATTTAAAGGAAATGAAGCAGGAGTTCCTCTTTTTACAGAACTGTCAAAAACTTTCCCTCCGATGGTCGTTCCATGATAGTGACATTTTACCATTGATTTCGGACCCGGTTTCGGACCGTCACCTTCGGTTATGATTTCATACTGTAAACCGCTTGGTAATTCTACCACGCTTTCTCTCTTTCCGTATTCAACCATGTATTCCTGACCCTCTTTCAGGTTTTTTTCGGCCTGCTCTTTTTTGCGTTTAAATAACAAATCTGCTACTCCCATATTTTTTTTTACAAAGATAGTATTTACAGCCGAAAGCCATATGATGGAAGTATTTTTATTCAAAATTCTGATTCCACGAATACATTTAAACCTAAAATTCAAGAAAGTTTAATATTCTCTTAACCCGGAATTAAAAACTTGGCGTTATCATTGAGTTTTAAAATCTGTATGCCAAATCCATTAAAATATAATAAGACACTAGATCAGCTTTCATATGAAGAAAAACAACTTATTGAGGAAAATAAAAAAAGCATAGCAGATTTTGTTGAGCACTCATCTTCTTTAAGCGATGTAAACTACGCCACGAGAAATGCCCACGCAAAGACTTACGCAGTATTGAAAGGAGAATTCATCATTAATCCTGAAATACGCTCTGATCTTGAATATCTATTTGACAAGGAAAAATACAATATCGTCATAAGGCTGTCAAACGCGCACTTAAAAATAAAAAAGAATAAAAAAGACATCCCTGCTTATGGTTTTTCAATTAAGATCAAGGATGATGCTGACCGCACGATTGCCAATTATCCATTGGTAAATTTTCCGCTGTTTCCTATCAATTCAGTCTCAGCATTTTTAAAATTATTTACTGCCGTTAACCGTTTTTTTATTAAAAAATGGGGGAACATTTCCTCACTTTTAAAGCATATCTGTAAAGTTTTACCAGGAATCATCACATCATCATTTATAAAAAGAAGTCTTGAACTTCTGATGAAAAAGAATAATTTTATGCTGTCTTTTGACTACCATTCTGTCGGCGCTTACCGTTTGGGAGACCGCATGATTAAAATAAAACTGAGTCCCAAAAATGTTCATCATAAATTTGGAGGTTCCTTATCTGCCAAAGAAGCAGTAGAAAGTTTCTGTGTTCAGAATGATTACAACGCCGATGTTCTTATCCAGTTTTGTTATAATCTGAAAGATCAGCCTGTCAATATTCTTAATCGTGAATGGAAAAACTCACCATTCATAAAAATTGGTGAAATCATCATTGAAAAAAACGCTCTGGTTAATCCTAAAGCCTGCGAAAATGAATTGCTGTCATTCAACCCTTTTGAAAGTGCAGAGATTTTTCAGCCGGTCGGTAAAATTCAGAAGTTACGGGACGAAGCGTATAAAGTTTCGCTGCAGACGAGAAAGAAGATTAACAAGCTTTTGAAATATAAGTAAAGTAAGTGGTAAATTGTACTTTGCAATTGAATATTGAATATTGAATATTGAATTTTTCACGTAAAAAATTGACCCTGAAAATTCTTACGTTATGAAGTTTTGAATATAAAAAA